>JAGAVA010000125.1 GCA_017620505.1 Clostridia bacterium | reverse complement strand
TAGGTGATGAACAGGCCGCCGTGGAAGGGGCTCAGGTCGGTGATGGCTTCGGGAAGCAGGCTGGAGCGATCCAGGAATCGAATGAGCGCAAAGGCCCAGCGCATGACCCAGTTGGGGATACTGGTCAGCGCCTTTGCCAGCTTGTCGGTACCGTTGGAAGAGCCGGTCTCCTTGTTGGCGTGGATCTGCTCGTCAAACTTGGCCTTCACCTCAAAAATGGTCTCATGGCCGGTGAAGGGGATCTTGATGGTGGTGCTGGGCTCGTTGTCCCGCAGGGACTTTTTCAGCGCCATGGACACCCAGATCTTTTCGTTGGCAAAGATACGGCCGCCCATGACGAAGCGGTTCAGTGCGGGGCGCTTGGCATACAGCCGCACGGCAGAAGCCACGAACACGTCCAGATAGGTCATGTCGATGCCCTGCTCCCGCTTTTCGTGGATGTACTGGTCGATGGCGGTACAGTCGATGTCGTCGGTGAAAAACACCTGAGAATCCGACCGCTTTGGCATCACATGGGGCATGATGCGCTCGATGGGCGTCAGTGTCTTGAGATAACGAGCGCCTTTTCTCTTTTGAAACATATGGTTCACGCGGCAGGCTCTTGACCCTGCCTTCTCCTCACTCTGATCTCTTTTCTCTCTGTTTCTCTTATCGCTTGATGCGCACCCGCTGCAGCAGGTTTTTCACCGAAGGTGCCTGCACCGGGGTAGGCTGTTCTGCAACCGGCTCAAAGACTTCCTCCTGCACCACAGGCTCGGCCGCCTCCTGCATCTGCTCCATTGGCTCGGGATAGCAGGTCATGCGGTAAGGGCCGTCCAGCATCCGCTCCATCTGGCGCAGGGTGCGTTCCATCTTGCCGCACAGGTTCCACAGCTGGTCGGCGCTCTGGGCGCTGCCCATGGTCTGGGGCTGCTCCCGCAGGCGGGCATCCAGCGCTTCGGCTCGCAGGCGCTCAGCCTGCAGCTGCTCCCGCAGGCTCTGCACTTCCTTGGCCAATGCACCGGTACCGGGGACTTCACCGGGAAGATCCAGCCCGAACCGATTGACAGTCTTGGCCTCCTTCAGCTGGGCTTCCAGATGCTTGCTGCACAGCTGAGACTCTTCCAGATCGGTCTCCAGTTCGGTAACGCGGGAACAAGCCTCATCCCGGCGGAGAAACGCCTCCTTCAGCTCGGTCTCCCTTTGACCGCAAAGCCTCTCGGCCTCGGTCAGCCTGGTTTCCAGCATTCCCCGCTCAGTCTGTGCCGCCTCCAGTGCAGCCTGCAGTTCCTCCCGTTCGCTGTGGAGTACCTGCACCTGCTCCAGGGCATTGTCCCGCTGCTCCATCAGCTGCTTGATCTGCTCACTGGCCTCGTCCAGCTGGGCATTCAGCTCCTGCAGGCTCTCCTCCTGCCGGCGCTTGTCCTCCGCCAGGAAGTTCACCACATCTTTTTTACGAAAACCACCCAGAAAGGCGGTATGAAAATTGCGTTGATCCATGGGTTTCCCCTCTTTCGTCTCCGAAAATACAACAAACTTTTTATGTAATTATAGCACAGGATAATACAAAAGGGAACCTTCTTTTATGTTTTCTCCGCAGAAATAACCATTCTTTTATCCATTCTTAGGAAATTCTTGAAAATTCTGTGGCTTTTTGCAAAAAGGGGTGTACTTTTTTGTTTTGCCGTGCTAAAATAATAAAATCGAAATCAGTCTCAAAGGAGTCCTCATTATGTCTTTCCAGATGCCCGCCTATCTGGCCCCCGATTTTACCCAGCCCCGTTTTGTGGATGCGCCCAACGTTTCCATGGCTCCCGCCCCCCGGGACGGCGTTGCACCCGAGTACTTCCACTCCACCGGCATTGACCCGGAGTATTTCAAAATCGACGGCAAGTGGGTGCTGGCAGAAAAGATCCGCATGGACTGCGTGCCGGTGCTGCGGGAAAACGGCGTCATCGACATCGTGGAGTTCCGCCACCTCAAGCAGGGCGACACCGTTCTGCTGGGTCGCGAGGAAGACGGCAGTGAGGGCATTTATGTCAACAGCAACCCCTTTGCCAGCAAGGAAAGCACCGGTCTGAACTTTGCCTTCCGCAAGGGCCGCACCCGTGAGACCGGCTTTTCCCGGGATTATCAGGAGATCGTGGAGCTGCTGCAGCACGAAAAGGCCAACGGCGGCTACTGCGTGTGGGTCATGGGCCCGGCCTTCACCTTTGACGTGCAGGCCAGAGAGGCTTTCTCCAAGATCGTCAAGGCCGGCTACGTGCAGGCCGTGCTGGCAGGCAACGCCCTGGCCACCCACGATCTGGAAGGTGCCCTGCTGCACACCGCACTGGGTGCCGACATCACCACCCAGCGCACCCAGTACAACGGTCACTACAACCATCTGGACACCATCAACAAGGTGCGCGCCTATGGCTCCATCCCCGCCTTTCTGGAGGGCGAAAAGCTGACCGACGGCATCATCGCCAGCTGCGTCCAGTGCAACGTGCCCTTCGTGCTGGTGGGTTCTGTTCGTGACGACGGCCCTCTGCCCGAGGTCTATCACGACGTGTACGCCGGACAGGACGATATGCGCTCCCATGTGAAGCAGGCCACCACCGTCATCGGCATGGCCACCACTCTGCACACCATCGCCACCGGCAACCTGACTCCCTCCTACCATGTGGAAAAGGACGGCAACATCCGCCCGGTGTACTTCTACAGCGTGGACACCTCCGACTTCTCTGCCAACAAGCTAGCCGACCGGGGCAGTCTGAGCGCAAAAGGCATCGTAGCCAACGCACAGGACTTCATCACCAAGGTGGCCGCAGGTCTGGGACTGTAAAAATCATAGAGATAAAGAGGTGCTGAGATGAAACAACTGAAAGGTCTGGGTTGGCTGCAGGGCTGTGCGCTGGTGTTTGCGCTGATCTGGTGGATCGCACCGGAGTTGCTGTTGGAGCGCCGTTGGCTGCTGCTGATTCCGGTGGGGGCCCTCTGGTGGGCCTGCATCCGCGTAAAAAAGGCCTTTGAGGAATTGCAGCGCCGCGTAGAACTCAGTCAGGATCGCATCCGATACATGGAAAAGCATAAAAACGACTAAAGAAATAAAATAGCGCCCTCCGGGAGTTCCCGGAGGGCGTTGTTGTTTTTATTCACAAACCTTTTCTACATAAGAACTGGTAAAAGCCCGCAGGGCGGCGGAATAATCCACCTTGAACCGGACGGTATCCCCCACCTTGACGGGACAATCGGTCACATCCAGCAGCAGATGGTCGGAGGACGCGCCAAAAACCTCCATACCGGGTGTCAGGGGTGTCAGACCGGCGCAGTCGATGTCCTGCTGACCCACGGCGGCGATGGCACGCAGTCGGTCACCCTTGTCGGTGTATTCCACCGTCTGACCGAAGGCGTTGACGCCGATCTTACCGATGGGATAGGAGGGCTTTTCCTTGGCCTCTACGATCTCGGCCTCCAGCGTGACCACATCCTGATACAGGTCGGGCAGGTCGGCGCCAAAAGCAGTCTCCCGGCCCAGCAGCAGGCTTTCCCCCAGACGCAGGTTATTAAAGCCGGTAAAGTCAGCCTGTCCCAGCAGATACACCGAGCTGGAATTGCCGCAGGACACGAAGTCCAGCTTGCGGCCGATGGCGGTTTCAGCCTTTTCTACCAGCACCCTGAAATCATCCATGGTCTGCTGGGTGGGGATGATGGAGCCGTAGCAGGTGACATTGAAGGCCATGCCGTGAAGGCGCAGATGGGCGGCCTCTTCCGCCTGCTTCACCAGCGCCAGCAGTTCCGCCTCCTGCCGGAAGAACACGCCCTCCCGCAGGTCGCCCATGTCCACCATGAGCACCACCTTGTGAGTCTTACCCTGTT
>JAGAVA010000124.1 GCA_017620505.1 Clostridia bacterium | reverse complement strand
GACTATCGGTGATGCGTCCGTCATCCAGCACCTGTAAAAGCACGTTGAACACGTCGGGATGTGCCTTTTCCACCTCATCAAACAGCACCACGCTGTAGGGGCGGCGCCGCACCGCTTCTGTCAGCTGACCGCCCTGGTCATAGCCAACATAGCCCGGAGGGGCGCCAATGAGGCGGGACACGGAATACTTCTCCATATATTCGCTCATGTCGATGCGCACCATGGCACGCTCATCGTCAAAGAGCGCTTCGGCCAGCGCCTTGGCAAGCTCGGTCTTGCCCACGCCGGTGGGACCCAGAAACAGGAAGGATCCGATGGGCTTTTCGGGGTCCTGAATGCCTGCCCGGGAGCGCAGAATGGCATCACAGACCCGCTCCACGGCCTCATCCTGACCGATGACCCGCTTGTGCAGGATGCTGTCCAGATGGAGCAGCTTTTCCCGCTCACTTTCCACCAGTTTTGCCACCGGAATGCCCGTCCAGCGGGCCACGATGCGGGCGATCTCACCCTCGGTGACCTTATCTCGCAGCAGGGTGCTGGATTTTTCGGCCTCCTCGGCAATGCGCTCCTCCTCTACCAGCTGCCGCTGCAGTTCGGGGATGCGGCCGTATTTCAGCTCGGCGGCTCGGTTGAGGTCGTACTCGCTTTCGGCCTTTTCCAGCTGGGCAGATACCTGTTCCAGCTCTTCCCGCAGCTTGCGCACCTTTTCGATGGCCTGCTTTTCGTTCTCCCAGCGAGCCTTCATGGCCTTGAAGTCCTCCCGCAGGTCGGCAAGCTCCTTTTGGATGTCCTTGAGATGCTCCTGCGCCAGTCGGTCGGTTTCCTTTTTCAGGGCGGTCTCTTCGATTTCCAGCTGCATGATCTTGCGGTTGATCTCATCCAGCTCGGCAGGCATGCTGTCCATCTCGGTGCGGATCATGGCGCAGGCCTCGTCCACCAGATCAATGGCCTTGTCGGGCAGGAAGCGGTCGCTGATATAGCGATTGGACAGGGTCGCGGCGGCGATCAGCGCCTGATCCTGGATCTTCACGCCGTGATAGACCTCATACCGTTCCTTCAGACCGCGGAGGATGGAGATACTGTCCTCCACCGTGGGCTCGGACACCATCACCGGCTGGAAGCGGCGCTCCAACGCGGCATCCTTTTCGATATACAACCGGTACTCGTTGAGGGTAGTGGCACCGATACAGTGCAGCTCACCCCGGGCCAGCATGGGCTTGAGCAGGTTGCCTGCATCCATACTGCCCTCGGTTTTGCCGGCACCCACGATGGTGTGCAGCTCGTCGATGAACAGGATGATCTTGCCCTCACTGTTCTTGACGGCACCCAGCACCGCCTTGAGCCGCTCTTCGAACTCACCGCGGAACTTGGCACCGGCAATCAATGCGCCCATATCCAGTGCAAAAATCTTCCGATCCTTGAGATTTTCGGGCACATCGCCCTTGACGATCCGCTGGGCCAGGCCTTCGGCAATGGCGGTTTTGCCTACGCCGGGCTCACCAATAAGCACCGGGTTGTTTTTGGTCTTGCGGGACAGGATACGGATCACGTTGCGGATCTCCTGATCCCGGCCGATGACGGGGTCCAGCTTCTGCTGACGGGCACGCTCCACCAGATCCTGACCGTACTTCTGCAGCACGTCATAGGTCTCCTCGGGATTGTCAGAGGTGACACGCTGGTTGCCGCGCACGTCCTTGAGGGCGGTCAAAAACCGCTGCTCGGTGATGTCAAAGGTCTTGAACAGCTGCTTGAGGCTGCTTTCGGCGCTCTGCAGCAAGCCGAGGAACAGGTGCTCCACCGAAACGAAGTCGTCCCGCATCCGGTCGGCCTGCTGCTTGGCGGCGTTGAGTGCCTGATCCAGTGACTGGGAAATATAGATCTTGTCGGCCTCCCGTCCGCCGCCGCTGACCTTGGGCAGTGCGCCCACCGTGCCGGTGACGGCAGACAAAAAGCTGTCCATGGGCACGCCCATGCGCCCCATCAGCTGACCGATGAGGCCGTCCTCCTGCTGGAGCAAGGCCAGCAGCAGATGGGGCTGTCCAACCTGCTGATTGCCGTTTTCCACCGCCACACTCTGGGCGGACTGGACGGCTTCCAAAGACTTCTGCGTAAATTGATTGAGATTCATGTTTTTACAAACCTCCTATTGCGTAAAACTACTTTATCGGAACGCCTCCCTTGAAGAAAAGGGAGGTGGCTGCCGCAGGCAGCCGGAGGGATTGTTTTACTCCTTTCGGATCAAAATACCCTTCATGCCATCCCGGGCATTGGTGAACTCGTAAATAGTCTGTATTTCTGCTTCTGTGCAGCCGTAAAGGATTTTGATTTCACTATCCTGTTTCCAGCTGTCTACTGTGCAAAGAATCCCTTGCACCTCTTTTTCCGGCTCACTGCCCACCCAGATGTCAATGCCTTCACCATCTATAGAGGTGGTGTTTTCCAAATAGCCATAATCCACGGGATAAATGATGTGAGACATTCTCGGGTGACAGCTGTGTCTGGGACGGTCAATGACGATCTGGCTGGTTTCCACCATTTGAGTAAGCATTTCCCAAAAAGCCATATTCTGCATTGCCGTCCCTCCTTAAATCGCCGGAT
>JAGAVA010000123.1 GCA_017620505.1 Clostridia bacterium | reverse complement strand
GCTGCTGACGTTGGTGCTGACCTGGTAGGTAAGGTCGAGGCCGGCATCCCCGAGGATGATCCCCGCAACCCCGCCGTTATCGGCGACAACGTTGGCGACAACGTCGGTGACGTTGCCGGTATGGGCGCTGACCTGTTCGAGTCTTATGTTGGCGCTGCCCTGTCTGCTCTGCTGCTGGCTGCCGGCAACGCTGCCCGCATCGGTCTGACCTTCAACCTGATCGCCATCGGCATTCTGGCCTCCATCATTGGCGTGGTGGTGGTCAAGTCGGTCAAGAACGGCGATCCCCATAAGATCCTGAACATCGGTACTTATCTGGCTTCCGCCATCCTGCTGATCGCTGCCTTCGTCCTGTGCATGGGCATCGACGGCGGCATGAAGCTGTTCGCCGCCATCGCTTCCGGTATCGTGGCCGGCGTGGCTATCGGCTTCATCACCGAGGTCTATACCTCTGACAAGTACAAGTCCGTCAAGTACATCGCCGAGCAGTCTGAGACCGGTGCTGCCACCACCATTCTGTCCGGCTTCTCCGTGGGCCTGAAGTCCACCGGTTTCCCCATCCTCCTGATCGTGGCTGCTGTGGTGCTGAGCTCCATGCTGGCCGGTCTGTACGGCGTGGCTCTGGCTGCCATCGGTATGCTGGCCACCGTCGGTATCACCATCTCCGTTGACGCTTACGGCCCCGTTGCCGACAACGCCGGCGGTATTGCCGAAATGTCCGGTATGCCCCACTCCATCCGTGAGATCACTGACAGCCTGGATGCTGTTGGTAACACCACCGCTGCCATCGGTAAGGGCTTCTCCATCGGCTCTGCCGCTCTGACCGCCCTGGCTCTGTTTAACAGCTACGCTCAGGCCATCGATCTGGGCACCATCAACATTCTGGATGCCAAGGTCATCGCCGGTATCTTCATCGGCGCTATGCTGGTCTTCCTGTTCTGCGCTCTGACCACCGAGTCTGTCTCCCGTGCCGCTCAGAAGATGATCGAGGAAGTCCGCCGCCAGTTCCGGGAGATCCCCGGCATCATGGAAGGCAAGACCAAGCCCGACTATGCCCGCTGCGTTGACATTTCCACCTCTGCCGCTCTGCACGAGATGATCCTGCCCGGCGTTATCGCCATCGTTGCTCCCATCGCCTGCGGTCTGCTGCTGGGTGCCGAGGCTCTGGCCGGCCTGCTGGTTGGCTGCACCGTTGCCGGTGTTCCCATGGCCATCATGATGTCCAACTCCGGCGGCGCCTGGGACAACGCCAAGAAGTACATCGAGGGCGGCGCTCACGGCGGCAAGGGCTCTGAGGCTCACAAGGCTGCCGTCACCGGCGACACCGTCGGCGACCCCTTCAAGGATACCTCCGGTCCCTCTCTGAACATTCTGATCAAGCTGATGAGCATCGTTGCTCTGGTCTTTGTCCCCCTGTTTCTGTAATAGTAAAGCTGTAAAACGCTTTCCTGTAATATTGTGGCATGAAGCGCTCTGCGAAAGCAGGGCGCTTCGTGTTTGTAATGGCATAACAAAAACCACCCGAAAACAAAGGTTTCGGGTGGTCTTCTCTTCTTCATGTGCCAAAGGCACACTTCACAGCCGCAGGCTGCTTCACGCGCCGTAGGCGCACTTCACTTCTTTTACTTCTGCAGCAGATCCATCAGGAAGGTCATCTGCAGCTGGATGCCCAGGGGGATGCAATCCTCATCCACGTCAAACTGCTGGTTGTGCAGGGCAGCGGTAATGCCCTTTGCGGTGTTGCCGCAGCCCAGATGATAGAAAGCGCCGCCCTTCTTGGAGCCGTCGATGAAATAGGAGAAGTCCTCGCCGCCCAGAGAGGGGAACTGCTTCATCAGCACGTGCTCCTTGCCCAGCATCTCTTCGGCACGGGCCTTCATCACGTCCACCACCTCGTCGGTGTTGATCAGTGCGGCATAGCCCCACTCCACTTCCACGTCGGCAGTGCAGCCGTAACCTTCGGCAATGCCCTTGGACAGAGCGATGATGCGGTCACGGGCAAAGACGCGGGTCTCGGGATCCAGAGTACGCAGGGTACCGGTCATATAGACCTCGTCAGCGACGATGTTGCTCTTGGTGCCGCCGTTGATGGTGCCGATGGTCAGCACAGCGTTGTTCAGGGGGCTGATGTTACGGCTGACAAAGGTCTGCAGGCCGGAAACGATACCGGCGGCAGCCACAATGGCGTCCACGCCGCGCTCGGGATAAGCGCCGTGACCGGCCTTGCCGTTGACCTTGATCTTGACGGTATCGCAGGAGGCGTTCAGCTGGCCGTAACGCATTTCCACGGTGCCAACGTCCATATAGGGCTGGACGTGCAGGCCGATGGTGTAATCCACATCGGGATTCTGGCAGCAGCCTTCCTGCACCATGCGGTCGCCGCCGCCGACGGTCTCCTCGGCAGGCTGGAAGAACAGCTTGACGGTACCGGGCAGCTCCTCGCCCATCTCCGTGCACAGCTTGGCAATGCCCAGCAGAATAGTGGTATGAACGTCGTGACCGCAGGCGTGCATCACGCCGTCGTTCTTGGAGCAGTAATCCCGGGAACGATCCTCCTGCAGGGGCAGGGCGTCGATGTCGGCGCGGATGCCCACCACGTTGCCGGGCTTGCCGCCGCGGATGATACCCACGATGCCGGTGTCGGCGCAGGGCTTATGCTCGATGCCCCACTTGGTCAGCAGAGCAGAGATGCGCTTCTGGGTCTCCAGCTCCTCGGTGCCCAGCTCGGGATACTGATGCAGTTCCCGACGGATGGCAATCATTTCCTCGGTAATGGCCTGAATTTTCTCGTTGATTTCCATAAGAATTTCTCCTTTTAGGATAAAATTATTATAATATTACAATTTGTATTCAATTATTTCGCTTTTTTCGCCACCAGAACGTCCCGCAGGATGGACTGATCCACCCGATGCTCCAGACCCTCTACCTGGGGCAGCACGGTAAAGCCCGCCGCCTCCATGGCATCCGCCAGATGCTGCCGGGGGGTGGTCAGCACGTTGTAAGCCAGTGCCACACCAGCGCCGGGGCGCAGAGCCTTCCACCAGCCGGGAGCCACTTCCCGGACGATTTTCGCCGCATTGCGCTGGAGGCTGCCGCCGCCGCTTGCGCCGTGCTGCACACCGTAAGGCAGGTCGCATACCAACAGATCGGCAGCATTCTTGGGCAGCAGCTGGTCACACAGGGCGCTGTCCGCCCGGAAAAACTGCACCTTTCGGGTGTTTTCGGCGTACCAGTCATCCTTCTTGGCGGCATATTCCACCGTCACCAGCTGGGCGATGCGCTTGCCGCCCTGGGTGCGCTTTTCCTCCGATCGCTTGTGCTTATAACGACCGGCTTCCAGATATTTGACAAAGTAAGTAGCACCCTTGTGGACGGGCTGCTCCTGTACTTCCAGACCCACGGCGTTCCAGCCGCGAATGGCGGCCTCGAAAAGAGTGGTTCCCTGTCCGCACATGGGGTCGAGGAGGGTGGGTGTTTCCCGCAGACCGTCGCTGGCGCACTGGGCCAGATTGACCATCATGCGGGTGAACTGCTCATTGGTCTTGCCGGGATATTTCAGAATGGTGTTCAGGCTGTCGGGCAGATACTGCCATACCGGCACTTCCACCGGGCGAAGCAGACCCTCCCCTGCCCCTTCAAACAGAGCGTAAAACAGGGACGAACGGGCGCAGGCATTGCGCTCTGCCTCGCTCAGCGGCTGCTCGCAGGTAAGCCGAAGGGCAGGCTGACCGCACAGTTGGGTGCTTTCCACCCCACACCGGGGCAGCAGACGGCTCAGTTCGGCAGCAGCCGCACCCTGTGCGGCATCCAGATAGACCCGATTATGGCCCGGGTTGGCCAGCAGCAAATACTCCATCATTTTGCGTTATGCTGCAGCAGCTCCAGACCGGACTTTTCGGAAATAAACTTGCCAAAAGCAGCAGCGCTGCCCTGAGAAAAGTCTTTCTTGGGCAGGATGTGAGCCATGCGAATGTCGGTATAGAGGAAGTAATAGCCCTCAGTCTCCACGATCTTCTGCAGATCCTTGTAGAAAATCGACTCACTCTGTCCGGGATAGGTCACATCAAAGGCATTTTCGCCAAAGCGGTAGTCGATGATCATGTCCATGTTCTGGGCGCTTTTGGTCAGTTGCCGCTGCATCCGGAACAGGCCGATCTGCTGGGCAAACAGGCACAGCAGGCCGAACAGAATGGTTGCCAGATACAGGATCTTGGGTCCCTGCTTGACGGTAGCCATCACGCCGCCGCCCAACGCCAGCAAGCCGATGACCAGCGCGGTGATTTTGGCAGATTTGGTGGCCTTTCCATCCATGTGCACCTTGGAATAGACCCGGTAGGCATCGGTATCGTGGCGGGTATTGACCACATACAGCATTTTCATAAAGGACAGCCTCCTAAAATTCGGATTTTGTTCACACAAAGCTTGTCATAATAGTATAACATAAAAACCAACGCACAACAAGGGCTAACGGAAAGCTCTTTTCCGCTCAAACTGCCACGGTTTTGCTTTCTTTTACCGGTAATCCGTGGTATAATAATTTAGATAAGCTATTACACCGAAAGGTAGGACGATAGAATGGCAAGTAATTTTCTGAAAAAGCTCTTCGGCGACACCTCCACCAAGGAGATCAAAAAGATCACCCCGCTGGTAGAGAAGATCGAATCGCTGGAGGCCGAATATAAGGCCCTGTCCGACGCCGAACTGCAGGCCAAGACCCCCTGGTTCAAGAGCCGTCTGGCCGCCGGCGAGACCCTGGACGACATCCTGCCCGAGGCCTTTGCCGCCATGTGCGAGGCCGACCGCCGCGTTCTGGGTCTGTTCCCCTTCCGGGTGCAGATCATCGGCGGTATCATCCTGCACCAGGGCCGTATCGCCGAGATGCGCACCGGTGAAGGCAAGACCCTGACCTCCACCCTGCCCGCCTATCTGAACGCACTGGCCGGCAAGGGCGTGCACATCGTCACCGTCAACGATTATCTGGCAAAGTACCAGGGCGAAATGATGAGCAATGTCTACCGCTTCATGGGTCTGAAGTGCGGCATCATCACCCACGATCTGGACAACGACCAGCGCCGGGAGGCCTATGCCGCCGACGTGACCTACGGCACCAACAACGAGATGGGCTTCGACTATCTGCGCGATAATATGTCCATCTACAAGAAGGACATGGTTCAGCGCCCCTTCTTCTTTGCCGTGGTGGACGAGGTGGACTCCATCCTCATCGACGAAGCCCGTACGCCTCTGATCATTTCCGGTCAGGGCGACAAATCCACCGACTTGTATAAGCAGGCCGACCGGTTCGCCCGCACCCTCACCCCCCTCAAGATGATCGAGGTGGATGCCAAGGAGAGCCAGGACGACATCGAGGCTGACTATCTGGTGGATGAAAAGGGCAACACTGCCACCATCACCCCCCGTGGTGTCACCAAGGCCGAAAAATACTTCGGCTGCGGCAACCTGTCCGACCCTGAAAACGCCACCCTTCAGCACCACATCAACCAGGCCATCAAGGCTCACGGCTGCATGAAGCTGGACGTGGATTACGTGGTCAAGGACGGCGAGATCGTCATCGTTGACGAGTTCACCGGCCGTCTGATGTTCGGCCGCCGGTATTCCGAGGGTCTGCATCAGGCCATCGAGGCCAAGGAAGGGGTCACCGTCAATCGGGAAAGCCGCACCCTGGCCACCATCACCTTCCAGAACTACTTCCGTATGTATCCCAAGCTGTCCGGTATGACCGGTACCGCCCTCACCGAAGAGGACGAGTTCCGGGGCACCTACAATCTGGACGTCATCGAGATCCCCACCAATATGCCCATGATCCGTAAGGATCTGGATGACATGGTCTTCCGCACCGAGCGTGGCAAGTACATGGCCATCATCGAGAAGATCAAGGAGTGCTATGCCAAGCAGCAGCCCGTGCTGGTGGGTACCATCTCCATCGAAAAGAGCGAACTGTTGTCTGCCCTGCTCAAGCGGGAAGGCATCAAGCATCAGGTGCTCAACGCCAAGCACCACGAAAAGGAAGCTCACATCGTTGCCCAGGCCGGTCGTCCCGGTGCCATCACCATCGCCACCAATATGGCAGGCCGTGGTACCGACATTATGCTGGGCGGTAACGCCGAATATATGGCAAAGGAAGATCTGGCAAAGGCCGGCTACAGCGACGAGATCATCGCCGAGGCTTCCGGCTATGCCCAGACCGACAATCCCGAGATTCTGGAAGCCCGCGCCCTGTTCCGGGAAAAGCTGGCAGAGTACAAGGAAGCCGTCAAGCCGGCTGCCGAGCTGGTGCGTCAGGCCGGCGGTCTGTGCATCATCGGCACCGAGCGCCACGAAAGCCGCCGTATCGACAACCAGCTGCGCGGCCGCGCCGGCCGTCAGGGTGACCCCGGCGAGAGCACCTTCTATCTGTCTCTGGAGGACGACCTGATGCGCAAGTTCGGTGGTGACCGAACCCAGGGTATCATGGCGACCCTCAAGATGCCCGAAAACGAGCCCATCAACGCCAAGATCCTCAGCAACGTCATCGAAAGCGCACAGGCCAAGGTGGAAGGCATCCATTATCAGTCCCGTAAGACCGTTCTGGAATACGACAACATCATGAACCACCAGCGCGAGATCATTTACGATCAGCGTATGCAGGTGCTGGATGGCATGGATGTGCAGGAACAGCTGCGCAGCATGGTGAACTTCGAGATCCAGCACGCCGTCCACACCACCGCAAGCGGTCATCCCAAGCTGGAAAAGCTCATGTGCCAGCAGCTGGCCCGCCGCTACACCGGCATTTTCATCGCCCCCGAGGAGACCCAGGCGCTGGCTGTCCGACTGGAAGGCATGACGGTGGAGCAGGCCATCGAATGGCTGCAGACCCGGGCCAAAAAGGTCTATGACGCCAAGGAAGAGGCCGTGGGCTCGGAGCTCATGCGGGAAATGGAGCGCGTGGTGCTGCTGAAGGTGGTCGATCAGAAGTGGATCGATCACATCGACGCCATGCACGAGATGCGCCGCGGTATCGGCCTGAATGCCTACGCCCAGATCGACCCCCTGAAGGAGTACAAGAAGCTGGGCTTCGAGATGTTCGAGGGCATGATCGACGACATCAAGATCGACGCTGCCCGTCTGATCTTCATCGCCCGTGTGAACATCCAGCGTGAAAAGGTAGCGAAGGAAACCGGCACCTCCGGTGACGGCACCGTCCAGCAGCGCACCGTAGTCAAAAAGAACAAAGTGGGCCGTAATGATCCCTGTCCCTGCGGTTCCGGCAAAAAATATAAACACTGCTGCGGCAAGTAAACAGGCTTCCCACGGCCCACAAGCGGGCTTCTGCCCGCCGCCGCATAATTGCGGCGTCCGATTTTGGGCAATTCACTTGCCGGAAATCTATGGAATCCCTTGGGGTCCCCGAAAAATCTCAGATTTTTTGGGGCGGACCGCAATGATCCCTGCCCCTGCGGCTCCGGTAAGAAGTATAAGCACTGCTGCGGCAAGTAAGCGAGCATAACAGAAGGACCACTCCAACCGGAGTGGTCTTTTTTCGTTCCCCCGTTCCCCAGAGGGTTTGGCCGAGCGCCCAGGGGGACCGCCCTAAAGGACTAGCTTCGCGTCGCAGTCCCCCTGAGTAGCGGAAAAAGCGTGGAGGGTCTGGGACGCATCGCAATCGTCCCAGCGGCCTTTGGGTACTTTCCGCCGGTGGAAAGTACCGCGCCGCAGGCAAGCCGGAAAGAGGTTTTGTCCTCTGCCCGGTTAAGAGCAGCTATTCGTATTCCCGGTGTTATGGACGTTCTTTCAACCCCACCTTTCTTTTATGCAAAAGAAAGGTGCCGTTGACGGTACCAAAGATCGGCACCGCAGTGCCATGTGTAGCGCAACCGAGTGAAGCGAGGCTCTTAGCGCGGAGCAAACCAGCAGGGGAATGTCCTGCACCCATCTCGGCCTAAGAGCCGCCTTACGGCGGTTGGCCTCGAAACGCGCCTGCGGGCGCAGCCTCACTGCTACTCTTTAGGGGAGAAAACCTGCGGTTTTCTCCCCTGCCGTGGCGGCATCACCCTTCTTTCCCTTACGCGAGACCGTAAGCCTGTGCGTTCCATAGGATTTCCACACAAAAAATGCCGCCTTTCGGCGGCATTTCTGCAAATATGGGAACTTTTTCGGCAAAAATCAGTCAGATACAACAAGACCTGCCAGCATCTTGCACAGCTGGGCGCGGGTAGCGGTGCCCTTGGGCTGGAAGCTGCCGTCGATGCCGTTGATGATACCGGCCTTCTGCATCAGATAGACCGACTCGGCGGCATAGGCTGCGATCTGGTCATTGTCGGCAAAGGCAGGTGCCTCACCGGTCTGGGGCAGTTCCTTCTCCAGCACCTTGGTCTGGTAGCGCACCAGCATGACTGCCAGATCCTGACGGGTGACGGGGGCATTGGGGTTGAACTTGCCGTCAGCGCCGGTGACAACGCCCTCGGCGGCGGCCCAGCGGATGCCCTCGGCATACCAGGCCTCCTGGTTTACATCGGAGAAGGTCATCAGATAATTGACGGGGATGCCGCCGCTCAGCTTAAACAGCACGTTGGCAACCTGTGCCCGGGTGACGATGCCGTCGGGCTGGAAGGTGCCATCGGGGAAGCCGGTGACAGCGCCCAGCTCGCTCATCTGCAGCACAGACTCGGTGTACCACTTGCCCTCAGCCACGTCGGAGAAGGGCAGAACGGTCTCCAAAGCGGCCAGATCCAGCATATAGTCGGGAGCCAGACGGGCCAGCAGAGGCGCGCCGCCCTCGGCGATCTTTTCCACCTGCAGGGAAACGGTCTCCTTGGCAGCAGACTCGGCAGACAGCACCACCTGGCCCTTGTCGTCAGCGGTGTACTCCACGCCGTCCACCGTCACTTTGGTGCCGGTCATGGGCTCGCGGACGATGCTGGCGTTCCAGCTTTCGTCATAATAGGTCACATCGGCCTCCACCTGAACGGTGACCTGACCCTTGTAGTTCTTCTGGGCAGTAATGACAGGCAGCACCAGATTCATGTCACCATAAGCCACCAGCACCTGCTCGCCGCCCTGCAGGGCGTAAGCATCAATGGAAAACATGGGGCTCTGACCGTCCACATAATACATCCAGCCGTCATAGCCGCCGTACTTGGCGCTGGTATCCTGGCCGATGCTGTCAACGAACTTACCGCCGTACTGGCTGTCCTTGACCACATATTCCACCTTGGCATCCTTCAGTGCGGTCTCCAGCACAGACAGGGCGGTTGCGCCCTCGGTCCAGGCCACTTCTCCGTAATATACGTTGCCCTCGATGCCTTCCACCTGCAGACTGACCGTCTTGGGGGCGGCGTTGGGATTGGGCGCGATGAGGATGATGTCCTCGGCAAATGCGGTGCACATGGTAGACAGCATGAGCACGGTCAGCAGAAACGCGATGAGTTTTTTCATGGTTTTTCCTCCCATAATCTTTCGTCAGGGATAAAAAAATAGCCTTCACAGGGATGTGAAGACTGCTCCTGCGCTTTCCCCTGCCAAAAAGCACAAGCTCCGCTGCGCGGCCGGTCTCCTGACTCAGGCATCAACCGAACAAGCGCGCCTTCCGAGTCGCCCCGTGGCATCTGCGCCGTCGTCCGCCATTACAGTAGTGGCTGCTGTGGGGGATTTGCACCCCGCTTCCCGCAGAACGGTCACTTCACCCGCTCTGCACCGCACAGGTTGGAATGATTGTATTATAGACCCCCGCTTACCGGTTGTCAAGGGCGGACAGGTGTCTGTCCAACAGCGGACAGAGGGCAGTCAGCGGCAGGCAAAGCAGGCACCACAGACCGGAAAACAGCGGACAAATCTGCCCCCGGAAATTACCCGGCAGCCGGGAATAATCCCACACGCTTTTGTCCCGGTTGAACACCAGACCACAAAGAAGCTCGCACCCGGTAATAAGCGCTCCGCCCTTAAGACACAGGGCGAGGGTGGAACCTCCCCTTTGCACCATTTTGCGGAAAATCACCAGCACCGTGCCGCCGCAGAGAGCCATACTGGGGTGAGTACGCCCACGCCAGAGGGTCTCCAGCGCACAATATCCCACGCCGCCTGCCAAAAAAGTAAGAAAATTCTTCACAAATCCACCCGGTTCCTTAATATTTCTGAAATTTTTGAAAAACTACTGCCGAAATGAATAGAATTATGATATGCTATTGTTAGAAAATCATACGCTTTACAGATAGAGGAGGTTTTGCCATGGCACGCGGAAAATATGCCCACAGCAGCAGCGGCGTCAAGCTGCCTGTAGTCTTGATTTTTTTGGTCATCGCCATCATTGCGGTGATTTTTGCCGTCACGGCGCTGGTGCGGTCACTGCACAACGAAGACCCTCTGCCCGACCCGGTGGAGGATGTGCTCACCGGTCAGCAGCAGGAGCAGCAAGCCCCGCCCCAGGACAACACCCAGCCCCCGGTGGACGAGGCCGCCCTGCAGGCACAGCGGCAGGTGCTGCTGGAGCAGGCCGAGCTGCTGCTCCGGGGTTATTACTATGACGATGCCATCGCTCTGCTGGAAAACTGCGGCGAGCTGATGAACACCGAAACCGCCGCCCTGCTGCAGGATGTGAAAAAGGCCAAGGAAAGCCTTGTGAAGTACGAGGGCGGACAGTATTACCACATTTTCTTCCACAGTCTGGCTGCCGACACCGCCCTCACCTTTGACGGCGACCGGGAAGAGGCCGGCTACGACGACTTCATGACCACCGTTTCCGAGTTCAAGGCCATGCTGCCCCTGCTGCAGGAGGCCGGCTTCATTCTCTACGACATCACCGACATGGTAGAGCAGGTGGACGGCAAGGCCGTCCTCAAGGACATCTACCTGCCCGCCGGCAAAAAGCCCCTGGTGCTGTCCATCGACGACGTGAATTATTACAACTATATGCTGGATGACGGCTTCGCCAGCCGTCTGGACGTGGACGACCAGGGCAACGTGGTCACCATCATGGGCGGCACCATCATCGACCACGGCGAAAAGGTGCTGACGGTGGAGGGCGGCGAGCCCACCTATGACGGCGATGT
>JAGAVA010000122.1 GCA_017620505.1 Clostridia bacterium | reverse complement strand
GGTAACCGGTGGCGCGGCGGGCATCTGATTTGCGGGGCAATCTGGGCAGATGAAAACGGGTTCGGGTGCGGCTCATACCTTCACCTCACCCAGCTCCAGCGCCCGCTGCTGCTTGGATTTTCGGCACAGAGGCAGCTTGTAGGCTGCCATCAGCAGCTGTGCCGCCCGCTGGAGGGCATCCACATCACCCTCAACCAGCTCCAGCTCGATTTCGCACAGGGGCACGGTCAGATCGCCCTTTTCCAACTGTCCCTCGTCCAGACAGAGATGGAAAGTCGCCCCCTCCACCCGGCACAGGCGGGTGCGCCGCAGAAATTGCGCGCCGCAGCGGGGGAGGAAAACACCGCCCAGCAGGGCGTTTTTGGCGCTTTCGGGCAGATCAGGGTGCGCGGACAGTTTTGCCGCGCCGGAAACAATGTCGGGGGCTTGGCAGTCCAGTTCCAACCGGGCAAGACCCTCCAGCGCCGTCTTAAAGGTACATATCGACAGGTCATTTTCCTGCCGCAGACGCAGGGTTTGCTTTCGCGCCCGGAAGGAGCCTGCCGGGTCATCGTAATAGGTGGTGCGCATCCGGATGCGCTCTTCCTCGCCTGCGGGAGGCAGCAGGGCAATATCGTCAAAAATCACAGCCGCCAGAGCAGGTTCCACAGGCCCCAGCTTGATCTCAATCTCCATGGGATCCCTCCTTTGATGGGTCTATTTTACCATGTTCGAAGGGACGGCACAAGCGGTAAAAAATTAAGACATTCTTCACGTAAATTTACCTTTTCTTACGGCGTATATCGTGCTATAATATACTTAGCTATACTTATAAATAAAAAACAAGATATAAAAAATACCGGGGAGGAAGAAACCATGCTGAATCGAGTGGTAGTGACCATCGACGGCTTCGATTACACCGTCGTGTCTGAGGATTCCGAGGAACATATCCGCAAGAGCGCAACGCTGGTGGACAAGAGCATCCAGGAGGTCAAGGCCTCCACCAATCTGGCCACCGTCACCTCGGTGGTGCTGGCCGCCATGAACATCGCCGACAAGTATTACAAGGCACAGGGCGGCACCGACGGTCTGCGCCTGCAGATCAAGGACTACGCCGAGGAGTGCGCACGGCTGCGCGCCGAAGTGGCACGGCTGAAAAAAGAGGTCAAGGAAGCTAAAAAGGCGTAAACACACAGCAGGGGAGAAGGAAACATGGCTATGGAACTGATGAGCCCGGCGGGCTCCATGGAAGGCATCATTGCCGCCGTTCGGGGCGGCGCTGACGCGGTGTATTTCGGCACCGGCGACTACAACGCCCGCCGCAACGCCAAAAATCTGGACGGCGAGGAGCTGGTGGATGCCTTCCGCTACTGCCGTCTCCGGGGCGTTAAGACCTATGTGACCATGAACACCCTGGTCACTGACCGGGAACTGGTGCGGGCAAAGGAGCTGATCCTCAAGCTGTCCGAGCTGGGTGCCGACGCCCTCATCGTACAGGATCTGGGCATGGCGCGGCTGATTCGTGCCCTGGCGCCCGAGTTGCCCATCCACGCCTCCACCCAGATGACGGTACATAATCTGGGTGGCGTTTTGGCCTGCGAAAAACTGGGCTTTACCCGGGTGGTGCTGTCCCGGGAACTGCCACTGAAAGAAATCGAATTTATCTGCAAGCGCAGCCCGGTGGAGATCGAGGTCTTCGTCCACGGCGCGCTGTGCATGTGCTATTCCGGTCAGTGCTATCTGTCTGCCGCCATCGGTGGACGGTCGGGCAACCGGGGTCTGTGCGCCCAGCCCTGCCGGATGCAGTACAGCTTCCCCAGCGGAAGTCCGGGCTATCCCCTCAGCCTGAAGGATTCCAGTATGGCCCAGCATCTGAAGGAACTGGAGCAGGCCGGCGTCCATACCCTGAAAATCGAAGGCCGCATGAAGCGGCCGGAATATACCGCACTGGTCACCAGCATCTACAAGCGGGCGCTGGTGGAACAGCGGGAACCCACCAGAGAGGAACTGCAGCAGCTGCAGCAGGTGTTCTCCCGGGACGGCTTTACCGACGGCTATTTGATGGGTCAGCGGGGCAACCATATGTTTGGTACCCGCAAGGAAGAAAGCGGTCGGGAGGCCCGCGCCCTGTATAAGCAGGCGCAGGCCATCTATCAGACCTCGCCCGAGCCTCCCTCTGTGCCGGTGGAACTGCATTTTTCGGCAAAAGCCGGTGAGGATATGACGCTGGCCGTCACCGACCGGGAGGGCAACCGTTACGAGACCTTCGGTCAGCCTGCCGAGCCTGCCATCAACCGGGCAACCACCGAGGAAGAGGTTGCTGCCTCCCTCAGCAAGACCGGCGGTACGGTGTTCAAGGCTGAAAAGGTGCACATCGAGCTGGAACAGGGGCTGCGGGCATCTGCCGCCGCTCTCAACGCCATGCGCCGTCAGTGTCTGGAAGGTCTGGCGCTGGTGCGCCGGATGCCCCCCGAGCGCAAGACCGGTGAGTGGCAGCCCGGTGTCAAGCGGCTGTCCCATGAAGGCAAACCCGGCTTTATTTACTCCTTCCAGTCGGTGGATCAGCTGTCCGGCCCCATTTTGTCCTCCAAGCCCGATCTGATCTGGCTGCCCCTGCGGGAGGTTGCAGCCCATCTGCCCATGATGCAGGCGCTGATGGAAAAGGGCTTGCGCTTTGCCGCCGTGCTGGACCGCATCACCTTTGACAGCCAGTGGCCCCGCACGCTGGAACAGCTGCGCAAGATCCGGGAAGGCGGCATCCGGGACATCGTTCTGACCAATCTGGGTCAGATCCCGCTGGTGCAAAAGCTGGACTTCACCCTCCACGGGGACTTTGGTCTGAATATCATGAATTCCCAGAGTGTCAAGGAGCTGCGCCAGTTTGGCCTGAGCTCCTGCACCCTGTCTTTTGAAATGAATCTGGCCCAGATCCGGGACATGAGCCTGGGTATGGACAGCCAGATCATCGCCTATGGCCGCCTGCCGTTGATGATCACCGAAAACTGCATCACCAAGCGCCACGGCGACGGCTGCACCCGGGACGGAAAAAACTGTGCCGGCGGCCCCAACAATGCCATCATCGACAAGACCGGCCGTTCCTTCCCCATCCTGCGGGAGGATCACTGCCGCAGCACCCTGTATAACGCCGAAAAGCTGTGGCTGGCCGACAAAATGGGCGAGCTGGAAGGCCTTGGCCTGCGCTGGCTGCGGCTCAACTTCACCACTGAAAACTCCAAGGAGATCGAAAGCGTTATCAAGGCCTATCAGAGCGGCGAGGGCTCCATGCCCGACCGCGCCACCCGCGGCCTGTATTATCGAGGTGTGCAATAATGGCATTATTTGATAGTTTTCACGATCATTATCCCCTTGACCGCCCCCGACTGCTCATCAAGCAGATCGAGCGCTGCGGCAAAAAGCCTCCGCTGCCCAAATATCAGACCGAGGATGCGGCAGCCATGGACATCGCCGCCTTCCTGCCCGAGGAGGGGGAGGTCATCATCCAGCCCGGTGAATGGAAATTGATCCCCACCGGCCTGTGCATGGCCATCCCTAAGCATTACGGCGGCTTTCTGCTGGGGCGTTCGGGCTTGGCTGCCAAACACGGCATCGGCCTGACCAACAGCGTGGGCCTCATTGATGCCGACTATCGGGGCGAACTGCAGGTCAATCTGATCAACCAGGGCAAAGAGCCTTTTGTGGTGCATGACGGCGACCGCATCGCCCAGTTTTTGCTGATGGGTACGCCCAAGGTAGAGGTCTTCCTGTGCGACACCCTGGACGACACCGCCCGGGGTGCCGGCGGCTTTGGCTCTACCGGGGTGTAAGATGCTCGGGGCGTCGGGGACGCCGCCCCCTACAACAAAAGGAGCGTTTTTATGGGAAAACAGATGCTCAAGCGCGTTTTGAAAACGGTTTTGTACCTTGTGATCATCATTTCGGCGGTCTTTCTGCTGATGCGGATGGTTCCCGAGGAGACCTGTTACACGGGCGAAAAGCCGGTGATCTATCTCTATCCCGAGGAAACCACAGAGGTCAGCGTTCGACTGGATTATTCCGGCGAACTGACCTGTACGTATCCGGCCTACCAAGACGGCTGGACGGTGGTGGCAGCACCCGACGGCACGCTGACCGACCAGCGCGGCCAGACCTACAATTATCTGTACTGGGAGGGCGAAACCGCCACCAAATATGACCTGTCGGAGGGCTTCTGCATTGCCGGTGCAGACACCGCCGCCTTTTTGGAGGATGTGCTGGCACAGCTGGGACTGACCCGGCGGGAGTCCAATGAGTTTATCGTCTACTGGCTGCCGCAGATGGAGCAAAATCCCTACAATCTGATCACCTTCCAGCAGGAAGGGTACACCGATCTGGCAAAACTAACCGTCACCCCCACACCTGACAGTCTTCTGCGGGTCTTTATGACCTGGAAGCCGCTGAAAAAGCCGGTGGATATTCCCGCGCAGACCCTGCCCACCTTTGACCGCTCCGGCTTTACGGTAGTGGAGTGGGGCGGCGCGGAAGTAAAGTGATGCGTTGTGAAATCTTCGTAAAAGGAGAAAACACCATGAAATTAAACGAAAAGCTGAACGAAATCATCAAGCTGGGTCTGCCCAAAGAATATACCGCCATTTCCTACGCCATCATGGTGGACGGTGAGATCTGGTGCGCCGACACCATCGGCACCAGTGAGGGCAAGCCTGCCACCACCGATCATACCTTCAATGTGGGTTCCATCTCCAAGATTTTTTGCACCACCGCCGTCATGCAGCTGGTGGAGCAGGGCAAGATGGATCTGGACGAGCCCATCTGTACCTATCTGCCCGATTTCTGGATGCCCGATGCCCGGTATAAAGAGATCACCCTGCGCCACTGTCTCAACCATTCCTGCGCCCTGCCCGGAACCCAGTGGAAGAACTTCTGTACCTCGGAGATTCAGGAGGGGGATATCGAGGCCTATTATCGGGAGGTCTACAACTATCTTGCCCACAGCTGGATGAAGGCCGAGCCCGGCGAATATTCGGTCTACTGCAACGACGGCTTTACCCTTGCCGAAATGGCGGTAGCCGCCGTCAGCGGACAGCCCTTCTGCGAGTATTGTGAAGAGCACATCACCCGTCCACTGGGCGCCCACAGCACCCGGACGGCTTTCTACCGCAATCCCGATTATCCTCTGACCATCCAGAACACCAAGCCCAGCGAGCTGATCTGGATCCAGGGCTGCGGCGGTATTACCACCAACATGATCGATCTGTGCAAGTTCGGCAATCTGTTCCTCACCGACAGCCCGGTGCTGTCCAAGGCCAGCAAGGCCGAAATGGCAAAGCATCAGGGCATTTCTTTCCTGCCCGAGGATACCGCCAGCACCTGCTATGGCCTGGGTTGGGATCAGGTGGCCTTCAAGGATCCCGATATTGAGATGGGTGAGGGCGTCCTGATGAAGGGCGGCGGCACCTTCCAGTTCATCAGCCGTCTGCTGGTCATCCCCGAATACAATGCCGCTGTGGCCATGAGCCGCACCATTGACTGCAAGGTGGATGTGGCGCTGCTGCTGCCCCGTCTGTTTGCCGCCGCCATGCTGGAAAAGAAGGGCATCAGCCTGTATAAGCGGGGCGAAGTGATTCCGCAGTCCTTCAAGGACAAGTTCGGCGGCACCTATCTGGTGCCCAGCGGTGTTTACAACACCCATTTTGACGGCGATACCATGACGGTCACCCACGATAACGCTCTGGGTGACCGCACCAAGGTCTATAAGGACCTGCGCTTTACCGGTGAGCAGTTTGTGAGCGCCGACGGCGAGCACTATTTCTTCAAAGAACACGGCGAGGACATCTATTTCTTCGAGACTTTCCGGGGCCGTACCATTCCCGCAGCAACCAAGGCTCGTGACCGGGCACCTCTCAGCGATGTGTGGAAAGCCCGTCTGGGCAAGAAATATCTGCCGGTGGACAACACCTTCCGGGATATTGTCAGCAACGAGATGATGTGCGGTCTGACCATCGCCCCGCTGGCGGGGTATGAGGGCCTGTTCATCGCGGCCTTCAGTGATAATGTGAAGTCTGGTGGCGGCGATCGGTTCGAGTCCTGCTGTGCCCCCATTGACGACGATCACGCCGAGTCTGTCATGCGTACCCCCTCCAACGGCAGCCGGGATGCCTTCCATCCCTGGTTTGAACACCGGGACGGCGTGGAATACTGTGTGGTGGGCTCCTATCTGTTCCGGGATGTGGATTCCCTCCCTGAATACAAGGGCGAGACCTTTGATTGCCTGCCCGAAAGCGATTTCAATCATGTGTTCCGCATCACCGAAGCGCTGAACACCCTGCCCCAGGTGCCTGCCGGCCGCAGACTGATGGTACGAAACCAGGATCTGCTGCTGGTTTATGACAGCATGCTGGGCGGTGATTTTAAGCCGGTGAAGGACGGCTTCATCAGCTTTGTGTAAAAGAGCGCTTTATGGGAAAACAGATGCTTAAACGCGTTTTGAAGACGGTTTTATACCTTGTGATCATCGTATCTGCACTGTTTTTGCTGATGCGGATGATGCCCAGAGAGACCTACTGGGAGGAAAAACCGGTGATCTATCTTTATCCCGAGGCGACCACTGCGGTTAGTGTTCGGCTGGACTATGACGGCCTGCTGACCTGCACCTATCCTGCCTACGAAAACGGCTGGGCGGTGACCGCGGCCCCCGACGGTACGCTGACCGATGCAAAGGGCCAGACCTACAATTATTTGTACTGGGAGGGTGTGACTGCCGCCGAATACGACCTGACCGAGGGCTTCTGCGTTGCCGGAGCCGACACCGCCGCTTTTTTGGAGGATGCTCTGACCCAACTGGGACTGACCCGGCGGGAAGCCAACGAGTTCATCGTCTACTGGCTGCCTCGGATGGAAGGCAATCCCTATAATCAGATCTCCTTCCAGCAGGAGGCCTATACCGATTCGGCCAAGCTGACCGTTACCCCGGCTCCTGACAGCATTTTGCGGGTCTTTATGGTCTGGAAGCCACTGGACAAACCAGTGGATATTCCAGCACAGACCCTGCCTGCCTTTGAACGCCACGGCTTCACGCTGGTGGAGTGGGGCGGCGCGAAAGTGCAGTAAGCCCGTCATCATGCCGTGGGCACGAGCGGTATTCCTTCGCCGCATCCTTTGAAAAATCAACCTGAAAGCAGGTTTTACCTATGCTCATTCTCGCATCTCAATCCCCCCGGCGGCGGGAGCTGCTGGGGCGAATCACCGAACAATTCCTCGTCCGCCCCACCGGCTGTGACGAGTCCTTTACCTGTGCCGACCCTGCCGAGCATGCCCGTCAGCTGGCGCTGCGCAAGTGCGCCGCAGCCGTAACAGAAAGCGCACCCGATGATGCGGTCATTGCCGCCGACACGGTGGTGTTTCTGGATGGCGTGCTGCTGGAAAAGCCCGGCAGCAAGGCCGAGGCCAGAGCCATGCTGCGCCGTCTTTCGGGACATACCCACATTGTCTGCACCGGCGTTGCCGTGGCTTACAAGGGGGAAACCCGCTCCTTTGTCCAGCAGACCCGGGTGACCTTCCATGAACTGTCCGACAGCCTCATCGACTGGTACGTTGCCACCGGCGAGCCTATGGACAAAGCCGGTGCTTACGGCATTCAGGGTAAGGGCGCGCTGCTGGTGGAGGGCATCGAGGGCGACTACTTCAACGTGGTGGGTCTGCCCGTTGCCCCACTGTACCGGCTGCTGCTGGAGATGCAGGTGCCGCTGGAAGGAGCTGCCCTATGAAATGGATGCAGTCCAAGCTGATGTGGTTTGCCGCCGTGCTGATCGCCCTTTCCCTGCTGTTGGCACTGTCCTCGGCGGTCACCGGAAAGCCCACCTTTGTGCGCAATATCACCGGTGCTGTCGTCACGCCCCTGCAAAACGGTGTGGCAGCCGCCGCCGACTGGTTTACCGATTTGTTCGGCTATTTTTACCGTTTTGATGCGCTGGAACGGGAAAATGAGGAACTAAAACGCAAAATTCAAGAGTTTGAAAAGCTGGAGATCAGCTACAACGCCGCCATCAAGGAAAACTCCGCCCTTCGGGAGGCGGCAGGCATCAAAGCCAAACACGCTGACTTTGAGATGGAGCTTTGCACGGTGGTTGCGCTGACCGACAATGGCTTCCAGAGCGCCCTGACCCTCAACAAGGGCAGCGTTTCGGGCATCGAGGCAGGGGACTGCGTCATCACCGGCGACGGCATGGTGGGCTTCGTAGATCAGGTGAGCCTGAATTCCTGCGTGGTCAAAACGGTGATCAACGTGGACTTCAACGCCTCTGCCGCCGTTTCCCGCACCCGGGAGGTTGTGGTGACCAACGGCAGCTTTGAGCTGGCTTCCGACGGCCTTTTGAAGGTGTCCTATCTGGAAAATGATGCCGATGTGCGCCCCGGCGACACCATCCTCACCAACGGTGGCGCTTACCCCCCCGATCTGATCATCGGTCGTGTGGTGGAGTTCTGTCAGGAAAGCCACGGCATCAGCAGCTATGCCTCGGTGGAGCCGGTGGTGGACTTTTCCAGTCTGAGCACCGTGCTGGTCATCAAGGAATTTCACGTGGAAAATTAACAAATTGTCCCTTTTTGAGGTTTTATGATTCATTCTGACCGTTATACCATACTGAAATACAGCGGATATGCCTTGCTGATGCTGGGCCTTTTCGTGCTGCAGACCTCCCGGGGCACCGCCATCCATCTGTGGGGTGCCGCGGTGAATGCCATGCCCTTTTTTGTGGCGGCGGTGGCGCTGTTGGACGGCCCTTATGCCGGCGGCGTGCTGGGCTTTTTTGCCGGCGTACTGCTCACCATCAACGGCACCGGCGTGGAGGGCTTCAGCTCCCTGCTGCTGGGAATGTTCGGCGTGGGCTTCGGTCTGTTCGGCGCCCATTATCTGCGGCCGGTGATCCTGTCTGCCCTTAGCGGCGGACTGGTCTGTATGGTGGTGGAGTCTGTCTTCCGTTATGTGTTCCACGATTTGCTGATGTATGGCATGAGCCTGCCTGAGGCACTGGGTCTCTTTGGTGCACGGTTGCTTTTGAGCCTGCCGGTGGGTGCCTTGACCTGGCTGCTGGTACGCAGTATCTACCGGCGGTTTGCGGAGGACAGCCAATGAGAGCACGAACTTCCCGGGTGATCGCCCTGTGCAGCGCAATGCTGCTGATTGCGGCGGCGCTGGTCTATCGGATGATCCAGCTGCAGCTGATCCAGGGGCCCAATGTCACCGCCGACATCAATACCAACGTGATACGCCAGTACGACGAGATTGCCTCCCGGGGAGAGATCCTGGATCGGGACGGCAATGTGATGGTGGGCAATGCCCTGGTGTTTTCCGTTCAGCTGGACTATTATCGGTGGGACAAAAGTGCCCAGAATGACGTGATCCTGCGGCTGCACAATACCCTGCAGGAAGCGGGACTGTCCTGCTCGGACGTACTGCCCCTCAACTGGGAGATGCCCCTGCGGTATACCTTTGAGTCGCTGGACAGCGGCGACGGCCGCAAACTCAGGCGGTTTCTGGAGGCGCAGGAATGGCCTTCGGTAGAAGAACTGACCCCCACCCGGCTGTTTGGCCTGCTGTGCGACCGCTATGAGGTGGACACCGACCTGCCGCTGGCAGATCGCCGGGCCATCGTTGGTCTGCGGTATTATCTGGAGGACTATCAGTTTTCCGGCTACAACACACCCGTTACCGTAGTGGAGGCGCTGGACATTGCCACCGTTGCCCATATTTCCGAGCAGAGCAATCAGATGCCCGGCGTGACCATTCAGGTGTCCGACAGCCGGGAGTATGAAACCACGGCGGCGGCACAGCTTTTGGGATATGTGGGCACCATCCCCAAGGAAGACTATGAAGAACGGAAGGATCAGGGCTACACCCTCACCGACACCATCGGTCGCGCCGGTATGGAGCGTGCGCTGGAGGATTATCTCCGGGGCATCGACGGCACGCGGGTGGTGGAGGCTGACAGCCGTACCGGACAGCTGGTGACCGAATATATGGTAGAGGAGCCCCAACCGGGTAAAAACTGCTATCTGACCATTTCTCTGCCTCTGCAGGAGCGCACCGAGCAGGCACTGGCAGAGACCATTGAGAACATCCGCATCAAGGGCGAAGCCTCCAAAGAGGGGGATGGTGCCGATGTGGAGGGCGGCGCGGCCATTGTCATCGACGTGAACACCGGCGAGATCCTTGCTATGGCCAGCTATCCCACCTATGACCTGTCCCGGTTCTGGGAGGATTATGCGGCCAACAGCACCAACCCCCTGTCGCCCTTTTTGAACCGCACCATCCAGTCCACCTATTCCCCCGGCTCCACCTTTAAGATGTGCACCTCTCTGGCGGCGCTGGAGGAAGGGGTCATCACCCCCCGCACCGAGATCGTGGATAAGGGCGCCTATGAACGGTATGCCGACGTGGGCTACAGCCCCCGATGCTGGGTCTATCGCCAGTACGGGCGCACCCACGGCGCCATCAATGTAAGCGAAGCACTGAAGTATTCCTGCAACTACTTTTTCTATGAAATGGGCTATCAGCTCCAGATGGAAAAGCTCAATTCCTATGCTACCCAGCTGGGTCTGGGACAAAAGACCGGCATCGAACTGCCCAACGAAAAGGCCGGTATTCTGGCCGGTCCCGAATCCCGCGAGGCTCGCGGCGGCGAAAAATGGTATGCCGCCGACACCCTGATGGCCGCCATCGGTCAGTCCGACCATCTGTTTACCCCCATTCAGCTGGTGAACTACGTTGCCACCATCGTCAACGGCGGTACCCGCTACCAGCCCCACCTGCTCAAGACCGTTATGGACTATACCAACACTGAGGTCTATGAAGAGAGCGAACCTGTGGTGCTCAATGAGGTGGAGATTTCCGAAAGCTCCCTCAATGCCATCAAGGAGGGCATGAAGGGCGTCGTTACCGAAGACGGTACGGCCTCCAGCTACTTTGCCGGATTCCCCATTCAGGTGGGCGGCAAGACCGGCTCGGCCCAGATGACCAATCACAGCGCCACCGGTGTGTTCGTTTCCTTTGCGCCTTATGATAACCCCGAAATCGCCGTCTGCGTGGTGGGCGAGTATGCCTCCTCCGGCGGTTCGCTGGCGCCGGTAGCCATCGCCATCTACGATGAATACTTCGGATTAAATCTGAACGCTGACGAATAATTCTGTTTTTTATTGGAAACCCCTAACATTTTTTCCAAAACGCTTGAGATTTTTGGAAAATTCACTTATAATATTAAGGCATATCAACTTTACGGCAGGAAAGGAGCACAACTATGGGCACGGTCATCGCAGTGGCCTCCGGCAAAGGCGGAACGGGAAAAACCTCTTTCTGCGCCAATATTGCTGTGTCTTTGTGCGCTCTGGGTGAAAAAGTTCTGCTGATTGACGCCGATTCGGGTATGCGAAGTCTGGATCTGGTGTTGGGCATGACCGACAGCCTGCTGTTTTCCTACGGTGACGTGATCCGTGGCAATGCCGGATTAAAGGAAGCCGCTGTGGCTCATCCGGTAGCAAAAAATCTGCGGGTACTGACGGCTCCCGGCGAGCCGGGCATCGGCGAGGTTTATGCTCCCGAGGCCATTGCCGCTCTTCTGACCCGGGTGCGGGCACACTTCACCTATACGCTGGTGGATTGTGCCGCCGGACTTGGGTCGGATGTGCTGTCCTTTGCCGCCGCCGCCGACCGGGCGGTCATCGTGTCCACCTCGGACTACACTGCCTTGCGTGGTGCCCAGAGCACCGCCAATATTTTCGGCCGCATCGGGCAGGAAAATTGCTCCATTGTGGTCAACCGGCTTCGCCCCGGCATGATCCGGGAGGGCTCGGCGGCAAATATCGACCGGGCCATGGATGCTTCCGGCCTGTCTCTTCTGGGCGTGGTGCCCGAAGATCAGGGGGTCATTGCCAGCGGCAACCGGGGAACCATTCTGGCGCTGGATCATTTCGGCCCGGCGGCCCAGGCCTATCTGAACATTGCAAAACGCCTTACCGGTCAGCGGATCCGTCTGCTGGATCAGGTGCCCGGCAAAGAGTGGAAGAAATAATTTATATTATTTATATAGAGTAGAGATAAGGAGGAGTCCTATGAACATCGCCATCATTGCCCAAAACCGCAAGAAAGAACTTATGGTGCAGTTTTGTATCGCCTATTGCGGTCTGTTGGCAAAGCACAACTTGTGCGCCACTGCCACCACCGGCAAAATGATCATCGACGCTACCGGTTTGCGCATTGATTGCCTGCTGCCCGGTTCCACCGGCGGCGAGCAGCAGATCGCAGCCCGTGTTTCTTACAACGAGATCGACCTGGTGCTGATGTTCCGTGACCCCATGGAAAAATATCAGAACGATGCACAGATCAACGACCTGCTGCGCTCCTGCGACCAGAACTGCATCCCCGTTGCCACCAACGTGGCTACCGCCGAGATGCTGATCCAGGGCCTGGCACGGGGCGATCTGGCTTGGCGCGAGATCAATCCCAACGCCAATTTCTAACCGAAAATTGGCGGGAAACCCATTGACTTTCCCGCCGTTCGGTGACATAATATCTCTGTTCTGCAAAGACAAGGCAGGAGTAAGCAAACAACCGTGTCCACAGGGAAGGGGAGCCGCGACTGAAAGCCCCCGGCACAGGATTTGCCCAAGACAGCCTTCGAGCAGGCGTATAAGGCGCTGCGGCGTCGAAAGCGTGGCCCCGTCCGGCCGAAATCGGGCGCTCAAAGGATGCATTTTTGTGCATCGAACATGGGTGGCACCACGAAGTGCGTTTTCGCGCTCTCGTCCCATTTGCGGGATGAGAGCGCTTATTTTTTGCAAAAACTTATACGAATAATAATAATACTAAGAATATATACTGAAAGGAATCTTGATTATGGAAAAAATCAGACCCCGCACCCTTTCCGGCTTCATGGAGCTGCTTCCTGCAAAGCAGCAGCAGATGGAGCGGTTCTTCCAGGTCCTGCGGGAGACCTACAGCCTGTACGGCTTCACTCCTCTGGACACTCCCGTCATCGAATCTGCCGAGGTGCTGCTGGCCAAGGGCGGCGGCGAGACCGAAAAGCAGATCTATCGCTTTGAAAAGGGCGACAGCGACCTGGCCCTGCGCTTTGACCTGACCGTGCCTCTGGCCAAGTATGTGGCTCTGCACTATAATGACCTGGCATTCCCCTTCCGCCGCTACCAGATCAGCAAGGTATACCGGGGCGAGCGGGCCCAGCGTGGCCGCTTCCGGGAGTTTTACCAGGCGGATATCGACATCATCGGCGACGGTCAGCTGGACATTATGAACGAGGCTGAGATCCCCGCCGTCATCTACCGCACCTTCTCCACGCTGGGCCTGAAGCGCTTCCAGATCCGCGTCAACAACCGCAAGATCCTCAACGGCTTCTACGCCATGCAGGGCC
>JAGAVA010000121.1 GCA_017620505.1 Clostridia bacterium | reverse complement strand
GGGCATTTTTCTCGGGCAACAGCTTTTATACCACCGCCGCCAACCGCATGGCGCGGCATCTGCTGCCCGATGCGGTGACACCTGAGGACATTATTTCTGCCTGCGGCGGCACCCTGCCCGAAAAACCTTATATTCCCGATGACAGTTTGTATCCACCCCTGCCTCCCGAAGAATTGGAGCAAAAGACCGCCAAGGAGCCGCCCCAGCCGCTGGCAGGCTGGCGAAAGGTGCTGGCAGGCATGGCAGGCTTTATGACGGTGGGGCTGATGGGCAACTCCTTCGGCTGGTGGCCCATTGATTTCGCGCCTCTGTCCGGTCTGGTGGGCAAGGAGGTCGGCCTGCTGTTCTGGCTGGCGGTGCTGGGACTGTCTCTGGTTCAAAAATCCCGCCAGCCTGCCCTGTATCCCCCTGCGCAAAAGCTGGACAAACGCACCTGGGCTGCCCTTTTGATGATCCTGATCGCCATTCCGCTGACCATCGCCGTGGGCTATTTCTACTTCGGTGACCGGCGGTATTATCTGATTTCCCTGCTGATTTTAGCCGAGACTATGCTGCCCTTCTTTCTGGTGTTCGAGCACCGCAAGCCCCAGGCCCGGGAGCTCATCCTCATCGCCGTGCTGTGCGCCATGGGCATGGCAGGCCGAATGGCCTTCATGATGCTGCCCAACTTCAAGCCGGTGACGGCGCTGGTCATTATTGCGGCTGTGGCACTGGGCGGCGAGACGGGCTTTCTGGTGGGTGCCCTGACCATGCTGCTGTCCAATATGTACTTCCAGCAGGGTCCCTGGACGCCTTATCAGATGTTTGCCATGGGCATCATCGGCCTGCTGGCCGGTGTGCTGTTCCGCAAGGGTCTGCTGCGCAGAAATCGGCTTTCGCTGTCCCTGTTCGGCTTTGTCAGTGCCTTTTTGATCTATGGCGGTGTGATGAACCCGGCGGCCATGCTGATGTATCAGCCCACCCCCAGCTGGAAGCTGCTGATCGCCTATTATGTGCAGGGCGTGCCGGTGGATCTGGTGCACGCCGTGTCCACCTTCCTGTTTTTATGGCTGCTTTCTGAGCCCATGCTGGAAAAATTGGATCGGATCAAGACAAAATACGGGTTTTACCACCCCCAGTAAGCCTCCCCTGTGCAAGGGGAGGTGCCCCGACGGGGCGGAGGGGTTGTGAGAATCTTACAATCCCTCAGTCTACCCTACGGGCAGCCAGCTCCCTTTACACAAGGGAGCCAAAAAGGAATTGTAATTCTATAAATTTCTCTTGATTTTTACAAACATCGCTGTTATAATATTTGTTTGTAAGTAAGAAAACTAAATAGACGCCATTATCCAGAGCTGCGGTAGAGGGTTCGCTCAATGACCGCACACCAACCTGCCCGAGAGGGTGACGGTGGTTCCGCGAACATCGATAAGGAGTGTCCTGTATCCAACATCACACAGACTCCTTTTCGGGAGTCTGTTTTTTATTCTGAAAACAATAAAAAATATAGAAATAGAGGTAAACACAAATGGCTGACAAGAAACTGTTCACTTCGGAAAGCGTTACCGAAGGCCATCCCGACAAACTGTGCGATCAGGTGTCCGACGGCGTCCTGGACGCTGTTCTGGCCCAGGACCCCATGGCCCGTGTGGCCTGTGAGACCTGCACCACCACCGGCGTGGTGATGGTCATGGGCGAAATGACCACCACCGCCAACATCTCTGTGGAAGAGATCGTTCGTGAAACCGTCAAGAAGATCGGTTACGACGGCTCCGGCGAGAGCTTCGACTACAAGACCTGCGCCGTGCTGACCGCTCTCCACGGTCAGAGCCCCGACATCGCCATGGGCGTTGACAGCGCCATGGAAAACCGCGAGGGCGGCAAGGATCAGTACGACCTGATCGGTGCCGGCGACCAGGGCATGATGTTCGGTTATGCCTGCCGCGAGACCAAGGAGCTCATGCCCGCCCCCATCACCTTCGCCCACGAGCTGACCCGCAAGCTGGCGGAAGTCCGCAAGAACGGCAAGGTGCCCTTCATCCTGCCCGACGGCAAGAGCCAGGTCAGCGTTGTCTACGACGAAAACGGCAACCCCGAGCGTTTTGACAACATTGTTATCTCCACCCAGCATCTGGATGCCGCTTCTCTGGAGCAGGTGCGCGAGGCTGTCATCGAAGAGGTCATCTATCAGGCCGTTCCCAAGCGCATGATCACCGCCGACACCAAGATCTACGTCAACCCCACCGGCCGTTTTGTTATCGGCGGCCCCCAGGGTGACTCCGGTCTGACCGGCCGCAAGATCATCGTGGACACCTACGGCGGCTATGCCCGTCACGGCGGCGGCGCTTTCTCCGGTAAGGATCCCACCAAGGTGGACCGCACCGGCGCTTACTACTCCCGTTACATCGCCAAGAATCTGGTTGCTGCCGGTCTGGCTGACAAGTGCGAGCTGCAGCTGGCCTACGCCATCGGTGTGGCACAGCCCGTGTCCGTTTTGGTGGACACCTTCGGCACCGGTAAACTGAGCGACATTCAGCTGGCTGACATCGTTCGCAAGCACTTCGATATGCGCCCCGCTGCCATGATCGAGGAGCTGGAACTGCGCAAGCCTGTCTATCAGCAGGTGGCTGCTTACGGTCACATGGGTCGTCCCGACCTGGATCTGGCCTGGGAGCGTACCGTCAAGGCGGAAGTGCTCAAGCAGTATCTGTAAGCGACAGGCGGTGGCCTGTCGTCCTGAGCGGAGCGCAGCGGAGTCGAAGGATCTCCCCCTGTTAACGGGAGATTCTTCGGCCTGTGGCCTCAGAATGACACATAACTTTTGAGGGCAGTCCCACGGACTGCCCTTTTTTCCAAATCGGAGGTATTTCTATGAAGCTGCAATATAATTCTCCCGTGATCCTCACCTACGTGCTGCTGTGCTGCGGCGTTCTGGTGCTGGACATGGTCACCGGCGGTACCAGTACCAGCTTGTGCTTCTGCGTTTATCGCAGCGGTCTGTCCGATCCGCTGACCTATGTGCGGATGTTCGGTCATGTGCTGGGACACGCCGACTGGCAGCATTTCTTTAATAATGTATTGTATCTGCTCATCGTCGGCCCGGCGGTGGAAGAAAAATACGGCAGCCGTAATCTGTTGATCGCCATGATGGTCACTGCCTTTGTTTCGGGCGCGGCACATCTGGTTCTGGCTCCCAATGCCGCTCTGCTGGGTGCCAGCGGCATCGTCTTTATGCTGATTTTCCTCACGTCTCTTTCGGGTATGAAAAAGGGCTGCATCCCTCTGACCCTCATTCTGGTGGCTGTTTTCTATCTGGGACAGGAGCTGTACGACGCCATTTTCCTGCAGGACGGCATTTCCCAGATGACCCACATCATCGGCGGTCTTTGCGGTACGATCCTGGGCTTTATGATGCGGAAGGGCAGCCGCCGATAAATTTTGCTTGACTCTCTCCCTGCGTCATGGTCTATCATCATAATCGGAGGTGATGCAAATGCGGTTTTCCATTGGACAGGCTGCCCGGATGCTGGATGTCAGTGTGCGCACACTGCGCCATTATGATGAGATCGGGCTGGTGAAACCTGCCGAAGTGGGGGAAACGGCTACCGTTATTATGACCGGGAGGCCATGGCACTGCTGCAGCAGGTGCTGTTTTATCGGGAGCTGGGACTACCCCTCAAGGAGATCGGGCCACTTTTGCAAGCACCGGAAACCGAACGCCGCCGGGTGCTGGAGTCCCATCGTCATCTGTTGGAACTGAAAAAACAGCAGTTAGAGGGGCTTTTGCAGCTGGTGGACGATACCTTAGGAGGGAATCACATGACCAAACCCAAAATCACACGGGCGGACATTGACGCCGCCAAAGAACAATACGCCGCCGAGGCCAAAGAGCGCTGGGGGCATACCGACGCCTGGAAGCAATCCCAGGGCAAGACGCCCGACATGGCTGGGATGGAGGAGATTTTCCGCGGCTTTGCCGCCCTGCTTGGCACCGATCCGGCAGACGGGGCCGTGCAGGCGCAGGTGAAAAACTGGCAGCAGTTTATCACGGATAACCTCTATCACTGTACCGACGAAATTCTGGCCGGGCTGGGGCAGATGTATGTCTGCGACGAGCGATTTGCCGCCAATCTGGATAAATACGGCGAGGGCACTGCAAAGCTGATGAGCGAGGCCATTGCAATTTATTGCAAAAACAAATGATGTACCAAAGACGAGCCTGTTGTAGGTGTTTTGCAACAGGCTCGCTCGTTTTTTGAAGGAGAATTTGTGCTCAAATGCTTTTAATATTTTATATATCGCACAAAATCGGCCTTGAGAAAGCGAGGTTTTTTCCTAAAATTAACTGAAATCTATTGCAAAACTGTGTCTTGGATGTATAATATTAAGATATAGACTGTAATAAATAACCAGTTTTCATTAAGAATTTTTTTCAATATTTATATCACAAAAGACTGCCTTGCTGTGCGGCCTATTTGCGATCTTCAGAGCAATCCGCTGTCTGGTCGATTTATCAAAACAGGAGACAATAAACTGCGATGAAAAAGCTTTGGAATATGATAACCACTGTCCTGGTTGCGTTGGTGGTGATACTGGCAATTTTGCTTGTGGGTGTCCGTGTGATCGGGCTGACGCCCTATGTTGTCCTCTCGGGCTCCATGGAACCCACTTATCATACCGGTTCGCTGATTTACGTAAAAAAGGTCGATCCTTTCAAAATTAAAGCACAAACCCCCATTACCTTTATGATGGATGAAGATACGGTGGCTACCCACCGGGTGGTGGAGGTGGTACCCGACGACACCGATCCTTCGGTGGTGCGCTTTCGCACCAAGGGTGATGCCAACGACGCCGTAGACGGCTCGCTGGTTCATTATAAAAACGTCATCGGCGTCCCGGTGTTCTCCATCCCTTATCTGGGGTATGTGAGCAGCTATATCACCAATCCTCCGGGAATGTACGTGGCCTTTGCGGTTTTGGGCGTGATCATCCTGATGATGTTTGCCCCCGACCTGCTGAGGGCCGCCGACGCAGCTGACAAAAAGGCCGAGGAAAAGAAGCAGGCCGAATCCGGCGAGCAGAACTGACTCTGGCAAATTCTTCCCCGTTGTTACCCGATAAGGGTTGTTATATATAAGGTATCAATATTTTTTGGATAAACGAAAGGAGTAAGAGAAATGAAGAAGAAAACGATCGCACTGCTGCTGGTCATGGTGATGATCTTCGGCATCTCCGTCGGCGGCACCATCGCCTATCTGACCGACAAGGAAGCCGTCACAAACACCTTTACCGTTGGTGATGTCAAGATCAAGCTGACCGAGACAGCTGTTAATGAAGCCGGTGTTCCGGTCGATGAAAAGGGTGTTACGGAAGCAGATTCTAACGATCAGAACTGGAAGGCTGATATTATTACAGCCAACGACTCCACCCCCACTGGCAACAAGTACAAGCTGCTGCCCGGCATGAGCTACACCAAGGATCCCACTGTCACCGTTCTGGAAGGCAGCGAAGATTCCTACGTCCGTATGTTCGTGACTATCTCCAAGGCTAAAGAGCTGGATACCATCTTCAGCCCCGATGGTGCTGATCTGATGGCCATCTTCGGCGGTCTGGGCGATGGCTGGACCTATCAGAACAATGTGAAGGATGAAACGGAAAACACCCGTACCTATGAGTTCTGGTACACCCCTGTGGTCAATGCAGATTCTGACATTCCCGCTCTGTTCGAGATCATCAATGTTCCTGGTGAGATCGATAATGCCGAGCTGGCAACTCTGAACAACATGACCATCTCTGTCGTTGCTCATGCCATTCAGGCTGGCAGCTTCAACGATGCTGCTGATGCTTGGGGCGCTTGGGAAAACTAAAACCTGCGTAATCTAAAAAAGCGAGGTAAGTACATATGAAAAAGAAAATCATCTCTCTGGTGCTGGTTTTCGCTCTGGCTCTGGCTCTGGGCATCGGCGGCACCGTCGCATGGCTGACCGCAACTACTGGCGAAGTTGAAAATACCTTTACTGTTGGTGATATTGAGATTGAACTGACTGAAGATGGAACTGACAAAGACGGCAAGAAGAATTATCCCTTCATTCCTGGCGATGAGCTGGCTAAGAATCCCACGGTCACCGTTCGGGAAGGCAGCGAGGATTGCTGGGTGTTTGTCAAGGTAACTGAAACCAATAATACTTACACCGGCCTGGATGGAAAAATCATTAATTGGGAAGATGATGATTGGACTGAGGTGAAAGTTCAGCAGTCTGGGGTTAGCGTTTGGTATAAGTCTGAGCCCGCAAAAGCCGGTAACACTTTCTCTATTCTGAAAGGCGACAGAGTAACCGTCAATCAAAATATCACTGAGGAAATTGCTGAAGCAATCGATGGTGATGCTGATGGCGAGAACAAACCTCAGCTGACTTTCGATGCCTTTGCACATCAGTCTAATAATACGGATATTGCCACTGCTACCGCCGCAGCCCTATCTCATTGGTCTCTGACCGCTGTGCCCGCTGGAAACTAATCCATCAACTAATCTATCCATACTAAAGGAGAAACTACTATGAAAAAGAAACTGACTGCAGTCGCTCTGGTCGTCTGCATGCTGGCCATCATGGTGGTCGGCGCCTCTCTGGCCTACTTCACCGATAAGGACGAGGCCGAAAACGTCTTTACCGTTGGTAACGTTGACATCGTCCTGACCGAGCCCAAGTGGGACGAAGTCGGCTCCAAGGAAGCTCTGGAAGCCTATCCCGGCGAAGCTCTGGCTAAGGATCCTACCGTCACCAACGAAGGTGCTAACCCCTGCCTGGTCCGCGTGAAGGTCGAATGGCCCACTGTCCCCGCTGTTGCTGGCGATTGGAACTATCGTAACGAGAATTATGTGATTGATGCCGTTAATGAGGGCTGGTATGCTGCTGAAGACGGCTACATCTACTATCTGAAGCCCTTGGCTACTGATGAAATCACCGCCAAGCCTGCTTTCTCTGCTGTTGTGGTTCCCACCTCTCTGACCAATGATTTCAGCGGCACCGAGTACAAGATCCCCGTGTACGCTGAGGCCGTTCAGGCTCAGGGCGTGTTCGCCAGCTACAGCAAGCTCGCTGATGGTATCGATACCGAAACTGTTGACGCTGCTACCGGCAAGACCGAGCTGCAGGTTGTTCAGGAGTTCTTCACCACCGCTTTTGCTGCTAACTAATTTTACTTATCACGGCTCCCCGCTCTGCGGGGGTCGTACTCAAGCACCCAAACCGATTTGGATGCTTGGGTATGGCAAATTATCGAAGTACAGGAAAGGAGGAGAACATTTTGAAAAAGAAAATGCTCTCCCTTGCCCTTTTAGTCATTCTGTTCTCGCTGATGGCTCTGGGCAGCACTGCTTATTTTACTTATGAAGGCCGCGCCACAAACGTGATCACCACCGGCGCAGTGCTGATGGATTTAAATGAAGTACAGATGGAGGACGGCGTAGAAACGCCCTATCCCGGCCCCATCACCAACGTGATGCCCGGCCGCTCGGTCTCCAAGATCCCTTATGTGGAAGCCGAAGAGGGTACCCAGCCTTTCTACACCCGTGTCAAGGTTGACACTACCGTCACCCTCTCCGACGGAACCACCGCGGGCGCCGACGATGTGGCTCGCTATTTCCTGCTGAACTACGACACCGAGCATTGGGCGCAGGGCGCCGACGGCTGGTGGTATTATCTGGGACAGCTGGAAGCCGGACAGCGCGCCGCCCTCTTTACGCAGGTGGACTTCGCACCCGAACTTCCCAACGCTTATCAGAACTGCCGTGTGGTCATTGAGATCAAGGCCCAGGCGACCCAGGTCAAGAACAATCCCATCCCTGAGGGCGGCTATACCGCCATCGTGGGCTGGCCCGAAGAAGCGCAGTAATCGAAAGGAGGCAAATGGATACATGAAAAAACGAATCCTCTCTTTGACGCTTGCCTTTTGCATGCTGCTGTCTGCCATGCCGGTTTCCCATGCAGGTATCCTGTCTGCCGGTAATTCTGACACCGCTTCGGTGGAGTCTTCTGCCGATGAAATTCTGTCTTCCGGTGGCATCCTGTCCTCCGGCGACGAGTCCTCTGCATGGGAGCCTCTGCCCGAGCAGGAACTGTCGCAGGGCATCCTGTCCTCCGGCGAAGGTGAATTGTTCGAATCCGAGCTTTCCCAGGGCATTTTGTCTTCCGGTGAGGAAGAAAATCCTGGCGATGAGCTGTATCAAGGTATTTTGTCCCCCGGCAACACCGAAGAATTCCCGGAAGAGCCCGAAATTGAAACCGAAGACCGACCTGGATCCGGCGGCCTTTTGGTGGTGCAGTGCGGCGAATGTGGCTATCTGGACAACAATCATGCCAAAGATTGCCCCGTGATCTGCCCGCCTGTTATCAAATTGCCCGTGATTCCCGTTGAAGAGCGCAAGCCCGCCATCGTATATTCCGAAACCTATTTTGACACCTACGCACAGCTGATGACGGCAGAAACGCTGGAAGACTTCGAGGCCACCATGGATGGCCTGACCGACGAGCAGCAGGATGAGTTGTTCGAGCTGCTGTCCGACGACGAGCTGGAGGAACTGGAGCAGCTGGAGAGCAACCTGACCCGCGAGGCCATCACCTCCGAGCCTCAGAAGGTCATCACCCGCGCGCCCATCACGGTGGAGACCCGTGCCGTCGCCCTTGGCGCCGCCCGCCGCGCTGCCCTCAAGCAGTTGGGCTATGAGCTGATCGTCAACATGCACGGCGCCATCGTGGAAACGGTGGAAATGCTGCAGAGCAAATTTACCACGCTGGAGACCGTCACCCCCGTGGACGATGCCGATTATCAGTGGCAGATCCTGGCCGACGACGTTTGGGTGGACATTCTAGATCAGACCGAGCCCCAGATCCGCATCTCTTATGCCCTGGTGGCCAATCTGCTGGACCGTCACGACTGTGTGGAGCTGCGCTGCCGGATCACCGATGACGGCGACGAGAGCTTTACCGATCCGGTGGAAGTTTGTGTGGAGATGGACAGCGATGACGTGATCATCGACGCCAACGATAGGGAAGAAGACGGGGAAGACGAGCCCGAGCTGTCCGCCGACGAGATCGACGACATCGAAGAGACCCCCGCTGCAGAGGACGACACCCTGCAGCTGTTCGACCTGCCGGAAGAAGCTGCCGTTCTGGACGATTCCATCATGCTGATGGCAGAAGAAGGGGAGCCCGAGCCTCAGGAGCTGGAGATCTATGAAGTTACCATCAACTATATGTATGAAGGCGGCAAAGTGGCCTCCGATCCCCATCGTGATAGCATCGGTGCTGGCACGCCCTTCATTGCTCAGGTTCTGCATCCCCAGATTCAGGGCTACGAGGTTTCCGAAGTCAAAGTTTTGGAAGGCCAGCATGACGGAATTGATCTTAAGGACTCCGAGGTCGAGTTCAATATCAATTCGCTGACAGGGCACATCGTCATCAACGTGACCTATGTTCCTGCCGAGGTGCAGTACACCGTCCTGCACTACAAGCAGAACGTCAACAACGACGATTATACCCTTGCCCTGAACGAAGTTCGTAAAGCGCGCACCGGCAAAACCATTCCCGAAGTGGGCATGGTCTATAAGGATGACGCCGGTAACTGGCACACCGAGGATCCCGACAACTGGCGGGGCTTCTATCCCTACGAATATGAAAAGCCCACCGTGGCAGCTGACGGCTCCACTGTGGTAGAGATTTATTACGATCGTTACTATTATCTGATGACTTTTGATCTGGGTGAGGATGCTTACGGCACCGAGCC
>JAGAVA010000120.1 GCA_017620505.1 Clostridia bacterium | reverse complement strand
ATCGGTCACATCCAGCAGCAGATGGTCGGAGGACGCGCCAAAAACCTCCATACCGGGTGTCAGAGGTGTCAGGCCGGCGCAGTCGATGTCCTGCTGCCCCACGGCAGCGATGGCGCGCAGTCGGTCACCCTTGTCGGTGTATTCCACCGTCTGACCGAAGGCGTTGACACCGATCTTACCGATGGGATAGGAGGGCTTCTCCTTGACCTCCACGATCTCAGCCTCCAATGTGACCACATCCTGATACAGATCGGACAGGTCGGCACCGTAAGCGGTCTCCCGGCCCAACAGCAGGCTTTCGCCCAGACGCAGGTTATTGAAGCCGGTAAAGTCGGCCTGTCCCAGCAGGTACACCGAGCTGGAATTGCCGCAGGACACGAAGTCCAACTTGCGGCCGATGGCGGTTTCGGCCTTTTCCACCAGCACCCTGAAATCGTCCATAGTCTGCTGGGTGGGGATGATGGAGCCGTAGCAGGTGACGTTGAAGGCCATGCCGTGCAGGCGCAGATGGGCGGCCTCTTCGGCCTGCTTCACCAGCGCCAGCAGTTCCGTCTCCTGCCGGAAGAACACCCCCTCCCGCAGGTCGCCCATGTCCACCATGAGCACTACCTTATGGGTCTTGCCCTGCTCCCCCGCCGCCTTGTCCAGCGCGGTCAGCACAGCAGGCTCGGAGCAGAAGCTGATGTCGGCGTGGCGCACCACCTGCGGGCACTGGGACAGCATGGGCAGGCGCAGAAGGATCTTTTCCTTGGAAGTTTCGGGGTAATTTGCCAGATTTTCCACCCGGGAGTCGGCCAGATAGGGGTTGGGCAGACATTCCAGTGCCCGGACCATGTCCGGATGGGCGCAGAACGACTTGGTGACGAAGGCCAGATCGGTCAGACCGACCTGTTTCGCCTTTTCACAGAGCTTTTCGCCGTTGTGGCGCAGCTTTGCAAGGTCAATGTGCAGTCTGGGCAGCATCATTCCACCCCCAGATCCTGTTTCAGCAGGGCGATGGCGGCCTCCTTATGATAGAGAGACAGCACGCCCAGCGATGCCATGTAATAATTCTTGTCCTCCAGCAGTTTGATGGACTCGGCCTTGGGGAACAACAGCTTGCCGCCGTCGTTCAGATGGCGCAGGCGATCCATGATGGCGGCTCGCCCAGGCAGACGGGTCAGCGCACCGCCTGTCGCCACCAGATAACGCACCTTGGTCAGATCCTTGCCCTCGGCAAAGGTCTGCCGTCCGTTGGAGCCGTAGGTATAGCGGAACCGTCCGCAGTGGCGCTCCAGCGCGTCGGAGGCGGCGTGCCATGCCAGTGCCTCGGTGAGCTTGAACTGCTCGGGGGTGTCGGGAATGGCCTTGTAATGCTCGAAAATCGGGGTGGGATCCTGTCCGATCTCCTTTTCCAGGTTATACATACCGATCTGTTTTGCCATGTTGCGGGCATTGACGAACACGCCCAGATCGCCCTCCACCGTGCGCTTTGCCATGGGCTCGGGAGACAGCTGAATGGAGGCGATCTCCTCACTGCCCTCGGTGACCGAATGAATGTCGGTGGTGGCACCGCCCACATCCAGCACCACCAGATCGCCCACCAGCTCATAGAGCAGACGGGCGCACTCCATCACCGCGCCGGGAGTGGGGATGATGGCGCCGGTGACCATGGTGCGCACCCGCTCCATGCCGGGGGCGTGGATGATGTGCTTTTCAAACACATCGTGGATGACCTTTCGGGCAGGCTCGATGTTCAGATCGTCCAGCCGGGGATAGACATTTTCCACCACATACAGTTCGGCGGGTGCGTCGGCAAACAGCTTCTGGATGCGGGTCTGATTCTGCACATTGCCCGCATAGATCACCGGCACATTGAGATTGAGCGCCCGAATCAGCTTGGCATTTTCCAGCGCGGTGTGGCGCTCGCCGTAATCGGTGCCGCCGGCGATGAGGATCAGATTGGGGTTCAGATCCTGCAGATCCTCCAGATCCTCCTCCTGCATGATACCTGCGGTGATCTGGTGCAGGTTGGCACCGGCGCCCAGCGCGGCCTCCTTGGCGGCGCGGACGGTCATATCGTAGACCAGACCGTGCACCGTCATGCGCAGACCGCCTGCCGCGGAGGAGGTGGCCAGCATGGCATCGTACTGCACGTCCTCCCAGCCGTTTTTCCGGCAGAGATCGTCGATGGCACCCTGCAGACCCACGCAAACGTCACCCTGCAGTACCGAGGTGGGTGCCTGACCCTGCCCCAAAAACTGCGGGCAGGGGTCGTTCAGCCCGTGAAATGCATTGACAACGGTGGTGGTAGAGCCGATCTCTGCCACCAAAACGTCAACTTTCATAGGATTGTTCCTTTCTTTTCAAAGGGGCCTGCCGCCCCTGTCATTCTGAGGCCACAGCCGAAGAATCTCCCACCTGCAAGGGCAGGTTTCCAACGGAAGGAGATCCTTCGTTTTCCTCAGGATGACGAGTTTGGGCGGCAGGCCCATGTCCTCATGACAGAAAATTTATCGGGGCCACTTGCCGGCGGCTTCCAGCTCGCGGCGGCGCTCCACCAGGAAGGTGGCGTCGTGGATACCCTTGGTGCCACGGCCGAAGCCGGCGTCAGCGCCCATCTGGACGGCGATCTCGGGGGTGATCTGCGTGCCGCCAACCAGGAACATCAGGCGGTCGCGGACGCCCATTTCCTTTGCCAGACGGTCGATGTTGGCGATGTTCTTATAGTGGATATCATCATGGCTGATGATGGTAGAGGCCAGAATGGCATCTGCATCCAACTCGATGGCGGCGTTGACCAGCTTTTCCACGGGAACAGAGGTGCCCAGATAGTGCACCTTGATGCCGTATTTCTCGATGCCGCCGTGCTTGATGTCGATGATCTCGCGCAGACCGACAGAGTGCTCGTCGTTGCCGATGGTGCCACAGACGACCGTCATGGGCATGCGCTCGATGTCGGCGCGGATCTCGGCGTCGGTCAGCACATGGGGCTCCTCGGGGATCTCCAGATGGTCAATGTCCAGATCGAAGTCCACGCGGCCCTTGATCTCCACGCGAGTGCCCTCGGCGCCCTGCATGATCTCACGGCTGATGACCTCCACTTCCTGCAGACCCATGCGGCGGCCAACCTCGATGGCGGCGGCTTCCGCAATGCGCTTGGAGGTGGGGAAGAACAGGTTGACCATCACGATTCCGTCGGCCAGCCACTCCATCTCGGGCTTGAGGGTCTTGCAGTTCTTGCCGCGGTACTGAGCAGTTTCGGCCATACGGACGTTGACGTTGTCCTCTTCGTCCAGCTCGTCGATGTAGATGATCTTGTCGGGATTTTCGAAGGTACAGCCGCCGATCAGCTTGGCAGGATCGGACACGGCAGACTCGTCGTACTGAGCCACGTTGTTGTAGCCGTAGTGGGCGGTGACGGGAGCCATGTAGTCCTCGGCACGCTCAAAGACGGTGCCGGCACCCACACCACCGGCGATCTCACGGCAGATACCGTCGCCGTTGCGCTCGGGATAAATGCCGGAGTCCACGAAGAAGCCCTGCTCCACGGCGTTGAAGTAGCCACCGGCGGCCAGAATCTCCTCGAAGAACAGAACGGCGCGCTCCTTCAGCTCGCGGGCGGTCTCCCGCAGGGGGCCATCCTTCTTCAGCTCCACCATATCCATCAGGCCGTCCATACCCAGCAGGGTCTGCTTGGCGGTGTCGCAAGCCTCGATGTTGTAGATGTGCCAGGGCACGTTACGGCCCTCGTCAGGGGTGATGGTGGACTGAATGTCGGCAGAGGTCAGCTTGGAGATCAGCATATTCAGCACGTGGGTGACCGTTGCATCACGGGTGGAGGACTCCACGTACTTGGTGTTCATCTGGGCGCGCATACGATACTCGGTGAACAGGTCACGCAGGGCCACAGCATAGGGCAGGTCCATGTAGACGCAGGGTGCGGGAGTGGCCGTGGGGGGCACGGTGGACAGGCAGATCTGCTTCTTCTGGATGCCGACACTGGCAGAGAAGGCGGCGTTGATGGCGTGCTGGACCATCAGCTCGGGCATGACCTTCCAAGCCTCGCGGGCGGTGGCGTTGGCGTTGTGTGCGCCGTCGATCTGTGCCATATCGGCCCAGGCGATGATCTTCTTGGATTCGCAGGCGTCAACAAAGGAACGAACCATGTT
>JAGAVA010000119.1 GCA_017620505.1 Clostridia bacterium | reverse complement strand
GTGGTGCAGATGCACTATTCCGACGGCAGCGTCCTGCCCGTGGTGGGCTACACCGTGAGCGGCGGCGAATGTATGCTGAATACCGTGAAATCGGTGACCATCCGTTATACCGACAACGGCGTCACCCGCCAGACCGATGAGCCTGTCACCGTCACCGGAGATAATCCCACATACAAGGTCACGGTCAATCTCCAGGGCACCGGCGGCGACACCTATGCGGTGGGCAGCCAGGTCACCATTAGAGCCAGATCTGTCACCGGCGCACAGTTTGTGGGCTGGAACGGTCTGGCCGATGTGAAGATCACCCAGGGCAGCGTGACCAGCCAATCGGTGACCTTCATCATGCCGAAAAAGAATGTTACGGCAACACCGATTTATGGCGAAGTGAGAAACATTGAGGTCACCAAAGAGCCTAAGAAGACGGTCTATTACGAAGGGGAGGACTTTGACCCCACCGGTATGGTGGTAACGGCCTACGCCCTTACGGTTCCTGGAGGCGATAAGGTCTCCATGCCCATCACAAACTACACCATGACTGGCAATCAGAATCTGCAGGAAGGCGAGAACACAGTCACCATCAAAGTTTCAACGGGACTTAAGGCTAATCCATACGTGACCACTACCCTGACTATCACCGTCCTTCCCGTTCCCACCCTCACCGTCACCAACGGCACCGGCAGCGGCTCCTATATACCCGGAACCGAGGTCACCGTCACCGCCAACGCGGCAGACGATCAGATCTTCTGGTCCTGGCAGGGCCTGCCGGAGGAGATTGAGATCATCGAGGGCAGCGCTTTCACACCCTCTATGACCTTCGTCATGCCCAAGGTGGATGTGAAGATGGAGGCCGTCATTGAGACCATCGAGCTTGCGCAGCCCCAGGGCGACGGTACGGCAAGCAACCCCTTTGAGATCAGCAACATGGAAGAGCTGTACTGGTTCCAGCGCTTTGTCAACGGCGCCCTGACTGCCGAAGACATTACCGTGGAGCCCACGGCAGCCTGCGCCAAGGTGGTGAAGGACATCACGGTGAACGCCGATCTGCTGAACTCCGAAGGCGTGCCTGCACAGACCTCTGGCCTGGCGAAGTGGACACCCATCGCCATGGGTTCGTCCTATACCGGCACCTTTGACGGTCAGAACCATACCATCAGCGGCATTTACTATGATCCCCAGAGCGCCGTCAGCTCTCCCTATGCCGGCTTCTTCAGTTCCCTTGGGGAAGGCAGCGGCACCATCTGTAATCTGAAGCTGGCTGACAGCTACTTCTGCGCTCCCATCCAGATGGAAAATGCCTATACCGGCGGCATCGTCGGTCAGGTTCCCCTTGGCAGCACGGTGGAAAACTGCCACTTTAACGGCACAGTGACCACCGGTGACAGCGAGGGCCGTGACGGCATGGGCGGTATTGCCGCCGTCAACCGCGGTGTGATCCGCGATTGCACCACCAAGGGCAAGGTCTACGGCTACGGCTTCAACGTGGGCGGCATCGCCGGCTATGCATACAGAGATATACGAGAGAATGACGAGGGCGGCGAAGTGATCGGCTGTGTGAACGAAGCCACCGTTGGAACCACCATGACGTTGGATGACAGCCTGCAGTTTACCAGCGGCGGCATCGTGGGTTCCAGTTCGTCCGGCATCATCCGAGATTGCTGCAACAAGGGCGATCTGACCTCCATCTGGGTTGTGGGCGGCATTGTCGGCCAGCTTGAAGGCACCAATGCTGCTGTCATCCGCTGCTGGAACGAAGGCCGGATCGAACGGGGCTACGGTGCCGGTATTGTCAGCAAGCTGGGCACTTATGCCTCCATTGATAACTGCTATCATGCAGGTGTGGCAAGCTACGCAGGCATTGTCGCCATCTTCCAGCAGGGACACAACACCATTTCCAACTGTCACAACGTGGGCGAGATCACACGCTACGCAGAATATCCGATCTGTGGTGTCCCCTCGGGCAGAAATATTACCATTGAAAACTGCTACTATCTCGGCACGGAGGAGATCGACACTGTCGACGGAACCACCTTCAAAACCGACAAGGAATTCAGAAATGGCAAGGTGCTGGAACTGCTGAACAGCGGCGACAACGCCGGTAACTGGAAGCAGGACACCGAATATCCCGTTCTGGCAGAGCTTTATACCATCGTCGTCGACACCATCAACATCAAGGGCATCACCGCTCCCGTTGCCGGTGAGGCTCCTGTAATCACCGGAATCACCACGGACACGCCGGGTATCACGCTCAAAAATGTACAGTGGCAAAATGGCAGCAGCGTGTTGAATTCCACCAATAAGTTTGAACCCGGCCAGAAGTATAATTTATGGGTTCGCTATGAGGTTGCAGACGGTTATGCGGTTTCCGAGAGCGCAACGGTTACTTCCGATCTGGCAAACAGCACCAATGACATTGATACAGCCAGAAGGATCGTGCATATTTGGTACACTGTTCCCGCGGCACCCAAATATACCGTGACCGTAACGGGCGGCGGTACCGTTGAGGGTAAGGCTTCCGTAACGATCGAAGCCGGCAACCGCCTTCAGCTCAGAGCGCCGGAGGTATCCGGTAAACGCTTTACCGGCTGGAGCGGCCTTGACGGAGTCACCCTTTACGGGGACAACGCCAAGGTGACAGACCCCATTCTGGGCTTCATTATGCCCGCCAAGAACTTCACGGTCACCGCAAATTATCAGGATGCCATTGAGATCGCCAACATCAATATCAAGGGTATCACCAAGCCGCTTGCCGGCGCAAATCCCGTAAACTTCGGAGTCACCACCGATACGATCGGGTTGAGCGTCAAGGAGGTTATCTGGTACTTTGACAGGACGCCCTCAACCAATGTCCCTCACGATTATGAATTCCAGTTGGACGATAAACTTTACCTGTTAGTTTTCCTCGATGTTGCTGACGGCTATACATTTGCAGATCCTGTAACGATCACTGCGGATCTCGAGTATACAGCGGCTTATCGCGGGCTCACGTATGGTACCGTCTATCTTGAATATACCGTCGCAGAAAAACTGCCGACAGCCACCACCTACACCGTTACCGTAAATAACGGTACCGGCAGCGGCGATTATGCCGAGGGTGCTTCTGTTACCATCACCGCCAATGCTCCCGACACCGGTAAGCAGTTCAAGGAATGGACTACCGAGGACGGCGTGATCTTCGCTGATGCGACCGCCTCTACTACGACGTTCACTATGCCCGCCAAGCCGGTGACCATCACGGCTGTTTTTGAGGATATTGCGTATTCTGTCACCGTTGAGGGCGGCACATTGGCGGACGGCACCACCAGCGGCAGCTTTAAGGTGTATGAGAAGGTCGTCATCATCCCCAATGATCCTCCGGCGGGCAAGATGTTCTCCAAGTGGGAAGCCACTCCTGCTGCCGCTATCCGCGAGTCTTCTGACGGCACCTATTATTTCTCGATGCCCGACTGGGCTGTCACGGTCACGGCGGTCTATGTGGATGCGGCGCTCAGCATGGACGCATGGCTCGATTACACCGAAGTCTCCGGCGGATACAGCGAAGTGGTGAACGTGCAGGTGGAGTATCTGGATACTGTGGAGGGTCTGGATCCTACCGTCGGAGCCATGCTCATCGTGGCGCGGTATAGTTGTAACGAGGATGACTACGGTAAGATGACCGACGTATCCATCTGTTCCGTCAAGGAGGACGGCACCTATGCCCTCCCGGCGCTCTTCTGTGGTGAGGAGGAATACTATGAGTATCGGGTGTTCCTGGTAGACGGGAAGACCTGGGAGCCGCTGTACGACTGGATGGCGGCAGGCGCGTGATCTGCTGAGCAGGGAAGCCGCCTCCGGTATCCAAACCCTGCTGATCGACAGCAAGATCGACCTTATCATGTAGAAAAGGCCATTTGCACACAACGGAACACAGGCGCAAATACAAAAGAGCCGGAAGCCATCAAGCTTCCGGCTCTTGCCGTTGGTGAGGATGATTTCGGTTTTTACAGCAGGCTGGAGACGAAGATCTCAATGCCGATGAAGATCAGGATGGCACCGCCGAAGATGCCGGCCTTGCCTGCCAGCTTGGTGCCGGCCTTTTTGCCGATGTGCAGACCCATAAAGCAGATGAAGAAGGTGACCACGCCGATGAGCAGAGAGGCCAGCAGAGCCTCCACAAAATTGTAATGGGCGATGGTGAAGCCCACCGACAACGCGTCGATGGAGGTGGCGATGCCCTGCACCATCAGTGCCACCAGACCCACGCCGCACTTGTCGCTGGCCTCGTCACAGCCCCGGATACCCTCCAGCAGCATTTTGCCGCCGATGAAGCACAGCAGGATCAGGGCGATCCAGGGGATAAAGGGCTCAAAGGCCGAAAACAGCTCCAGCAGCATGGTGACGCAGAACCAGCCGATGAGGGGCATAAGGAACTGAAAGCCGGAGAACACGCCCGCCACCTTCACCATTTTGCCCTTGGGCATGGTGGGCTCGTTCAGGCCGTTTGCCAGCGACACCGAAAAGGCGTCCATGGCCAGACCGATGCCCAGCAGGATGCTGTTGAAAAAGAATTGGAATCCCAGGTTCATGGTTCATTTCTCCTTTATTTTTACAAAAATAATCCCAGGTATCACAGGATACCCGGGTCTTTCGGTAAAGAAAAAGACTCCATGTATCCCGCTTGCGTGATACATGAGTCTCGCGTTTTAAAAACAAGCCAGAGACATTTCTGCCCCAGTATGTTGACTTGCTACCTGCAAAAGCAGGCACACTACTCCCTCATAGTAGTAAAATTATATCATGCAGAAAAAGAGTTAGTCAAGAGTAATCGCCTTGTTTTATCTTGATTTGCAGCAAGTTGTGTATGGTTCCTGCATCGGGAAGCAGAAATGGCTTGTACACCGATTCTTTTTCGAAAAAAGTGGTATTTTTTGCATTTTAGGGTAGTAATATGCTGAAAAATCCGTTATAATAATTTCAGCTTTTTAAGCATTTTGAGAAAATGAGGGATTTTATGGGTTTTCGTCTGACCAAACAAGAAAAAAACTGGGTGCTCTATGACGTGGGCAACTCGGCCTTCACCCTGCTGGTGTCCACCATCATGCCCATCTACTTCAACCATCTGGCCAGCACCGCCGGACTGAGCGACGTGGATTATCTGGCCTATTGGGGCTATGCGGCATCCATTTCCACCCTGTTGGTGGCGCTGCTGGGGCCGGTATTCGGCACCATGGCCGACTACAAGGGCTTCAAAAAGCCCATCTTCCTGGCCTTTCTGGCGGTAGGTGCCGTGGGCTGCATCAGCCTGGGCTTTGCCAAGCAGTGGCTGCTGTTTCTGATCCTGTTCGTCATCGCCAAGGTGGGCTATTCGGGCAGTCTGATCTTTTACGATTCCATGCTGCCCGACGTGACCACCGCTGAGCGCATGGACAACCTGTCCTCTCTGGGCTATGCCTGGGGCTATATCGGCTCCTGCCTGCCCTTTGTGGCCTGTCTGGTGCCTGTGCTGTTTGCCGACAGCTTTGGCCTGACCATGGCAAGCGCCATGCTGCTGGCCTTCTGCATCACCGCCCTGTGGTGGGTGGGCATGAGCCTGCCGCTGGTCAGAACCTATCAGCAGAAGCATTTTGTCCCCCGCAGCCCCGGTGCAGTGAGCGCGTCCTTTTCCCGGCTGTGGAACACCCTGAAGAACGCCCGCAAGGAAAAGAAAGCCTTTTTGTTTCTGCTGGCCTTTTTCTTCTACATCGACGGCGTGTATACCATCATTGACATGGCCACCGCCTACGGCTCGGCACTGGGTCTGGACTCCACCGGCCTGCTGCTGGCGCTGCTGGTGACCCAGATCGTGGCCTTTCCCTTTGCCATCCTGTTCGGTCGGCTGGCCAAAAATCATTCCAGCGAAAAGCTGATCTCCATCTGCATCATGGCCTATTTCGGCATTGCCGTCTTTGCCATCTTCCTGCAGCATCAGTGGCAGTTCTGGACGCTGGCCGTGCTGGTGGGTATGTTCCAGGGCGGCATCCAGGCGCTCAGCCGCTCCTACTTCACCAAGATCATCCCTGCCGAGCAGTCGGGCGAGTACTTTGGCCTGCTGGACATCTGCGGCAAGGGCGCAGCCTTTTTGGGTACTACCATCGTCAGTGTGGTCAGCCAGATCACCGGCAGCATGAGCACCGGCGTGGGCATGATCGCCCTGCTGTTTGTCATCGGCTTCGTGCTGTTCCGCATGACGGCAAAGACCCCCGAAACAGTGCGGAAGTAAATCGTTCCCATCCGAAACCGGCAATGCAAAAATAGAAAAGCGCGCTGCAAAATGCAGTCCTGTCATTGCGAACCAGTCCGCAGACTGGTGTGGCAATCCGTTTCCCACACAGAAAGTGTGCGGATTCCCACGCCAGTGTGATCACTGGCTCGGAATGACGGGGGGTGTGCATTTTGCAGCGCGCGTTTTTCTATCTCGTTGAAAATTATTTCTTTTTCTTAAAAATCTTGCTGCGGAACAGCAGGAGGTTCATGGCGATGAAGAACACCACCAGAATACCGTAGGTCAGCAGAGGCTGTTCTGGTGCCAGCGTGGCCAGCAGCATCATGGGGAAGCCAAAGACGATGGCAGGGAAGTTCTGATACACCATGTTGTCGGCGGCGGGGGTCTCAAACCGGCCGTCGATCTCACGGAGCAGGATGATGCCGGTAGAAGCCGTGCCGGTGAGCATACCATAGGTGGTCAAAAACTGCTCCTCCGCATAGCCGGGGAAGAGGGTGACGGCGATCTTCCGGGTGTACCAGAAGGTGCAGGCGGCACCCAGCAGACCCATGATGACCAGCATGCCCCAATACTTTTCCACGATGTCCAGACGGATGACGGCGATGCCTGCCACCACCATGATGTCAAAGCAGCAGTTGCTGGCGCGGGTCATGAGGAAGTCGTTGATCTGCTTGCGGCGGATGTACTGCTTTTTGTTCAGCCAGTTCATGACGGCCTTGATGAGGGTTGCGCTCAGCACGCCCAGAAGGAAGTTGAAGCCGAAGATGACGCTCTTCATCCCGGGCAGCAGCTTGCCCAGACCGTACATCAGACCAAAGGCCAGCAGATAAGCGCCGCAGATAAAGGCGATCTGGACGGTCATTTTGTCCATGCTGCCGAACATGGGGATCTCGTTTTCCCCCTGCACCTCTTCGCTGTTGATCCGACCGTCAGCGGCACAGGAGCGCACCACCAGACCCCGTTTTTTCAGCAGGTTCAGATGGATGACGCCGCCGATGG
>JAGAVA010000013.1 GCA_017620505.1 Clostridia bacterium | reverse complement strand
TGCTCCTCATTGGCGACGATCTGCATGGCGCGGCCGCCCAGAACGAAGGAGGGGCGCACCAGCACGGGATAGCCGATCTCGGCAGCGGCCTTGATGCCGTCCTCGATCTTGGTGACGGCCTGACCCTTTGCACGGGGGATATCCAGCTCGTTCAGCAGGTTTTCAAAGGCATTTCTGTCCTCGGCGCGATCAATGGCGGCGCAGTCGGTACCGATGATCTTCACGCCCCGGTCGGTGAGGGGCTGGGCCAGATTGATGGCGGTCTGACCGCCCAGAGATGCCACAACGCCTTCGGGATTCTCAAACTCGATGATGTTCATCACATCTTCGGGAGTCAGAGGCTCAAAGTACAGCTTGTCGGCGGTGGTATAGTCGGTAGACACCGTTTCGGGGTTGTTGTTGATGATAATGGCCTCATAACCGGCATTCTTGATGGTCATGACGGCATGAACGGTGGAGTAGTCGAACTCCACGCCCTGACCGATACGGATGGGGCCTGCGCCCAGCACCACGATCTTCTTCTTGTCGGTCAGGCGGGAGGCGTTCTCGCCGGTGTAGCTGGAGTAGAAATAGGGGATATATGCGCCGGTATGGCAGGTGTCCACCATCTTGAACACGGGGAACAGGTTGTTCTCCTTGCGCATCTTATAGACATCCAGCTCCTGGCACTTCCACAGGTAGGCGATATACTTGTCGCTGAAGCCCATCTTCTTGGCTTCCTGCAGGATGGGCAGATCCTTCTGCACCCGCAGCTTCTCTTCCAGATCAATGATGTTCTGGATGGCCTGCAGGAAGAAGGGGGTGATCTGGGTGATCTTGTGGATCTCTTCCACAGAAACGCCGTGATACATCAGCTCGGCGATGGCGAACAGGTTGTCCGAACGAAAATCCTTGATATAATCCAGCAGCTCTTCCTTGTTCATGCTGTCAAACTTGGGCAGCATCAGGTGGTTGGCGCCGATCTCCAGAGAACGGATGCCCTTCAGCAGAGCCTCTTCCAGATTGGCACCGATGCCCATGACCTCACCGGTGGCCTTCATCTGGGTGCCCAGCAGGTTGGTGGCAGAGGTGAACTTGTCAAAGGGGAAGCGGGGCAGCTTGGCGATGACATAGTCCAGCTTGGGCTCGAAGGAAGCATTGGTGTTGGCGATCTTGATCTCTTCCAGGGTCATGCCCACGGCGATCTTGGCGGTGACACGGGCGATGGGATAGCCGGAAGCCTTGGAGGCCAGAGCAGAGGAGCGGGACACGCGGGGGTTGACCTCGATCAGATAGTATTCGGAGGAATTGGGGTTGAGGGCGAACTGGACGTTGCAGCCGCCTTCGATCTTCAGCTCGCGGATCAGCTTGATGGCGCTGTCGTTGAGCATCTTTTCGTCTTCGCGGCTTAAGGTCATGATGGGAGCCACCACGATGGAGTCGCCGGTGTGAACGCCAACGGGGTCCACGTTTTCCATGCCGCAGATGGTGATGGCGTGGTCTTCGCCGTCACGCATGACCTCGAACTCGATCTCCTTGTAGCCCTTGACCGACTTTTCGATCAGAACCTGATGAACGGGGGACAGGTTAAAGGCGTTGATACCGATCTCTACCAGCTCTTCCTCGCTGTAGGCAAAACCGCCGCCGGTGCCGCCCAGAGTAAAGGCGGGACGCAGGACCACGGGATAGCCGATGCGGGCAGCGGCCTCCTTGGCCTCCTCCAGATTGTAGGTGATCTCAGAGGGGATGACCGGCTCGCCGATGGACTGGCACAGCTCCTTGAACAGCTCACGGTCCTCAGCCCGCTCGATGGAGGCGCTGGAGGTGCCCAGCAGGGTGACACGGCATTCCTTCAGAACGCCCTTCTTTTCCAGCTCCATGACCAGGTTCAGGCCGGTCTGGCCGCCGATGCCGGGGATGATGGCGTCGGGGCGCTCGTAGCGGATGATCTTGGCCACATATTCCAGGGTCAGAGGCTCCATATAGACCTTGTCGGCAATGACGGTGTCGGTCATGATGGTAGCGGGGTTGGAGTTGACCAGAACCACCTCATAACCCTCTTCCTTCAGGGCCAGGCAGGCCTGGGTGCCCGCATAGTCGAACTCGGCAGCCTGGCCGATGACGATGGGGCCGGAGCCGATGATCATAATCTTCTTCAGATCGGTTCTTTTCGCCATGAAAAAACACTTCCTATCTCTTTATTTTTAAAATCATTTCTTCTCAAATACAGTCTTTCCGCCGCAGACGGTTTTCAGGCACCTGCCAAAGACCTTCCAGCCGGCAAAGGGGGTGGCGTGACCCTTGGAAACAAAGGTTTCGGGGTCAATGGTGTATTCGGCCTCCAGATCCCACACGCTGTAGTCGCCCTCCTTGAGGGGGATGCCGAAGCGCTTGCGGGGGGCGTAGACCATGCGGTCCAGCAGGGTGTCCATGGTCATGATGCCGGGCTTGACCAGCTTGGTATACAGAATGGGGAAGGCGGTTTCCAGACCCACGATGCCGAAGGCGCTCTTTTCCAGACCCCGGGATTTTTCCTCGGCGGAGTGGGGGGCGTGGTCGGTGGCCACCATGTCGATGGTGCCGTCCAGCAGACCGGCAAGCAGTGCTTCACGGTCGGCAGGGGAGCGCAGGGGAGGATTCATCTTGAACCGGCCCTCTTCCTGCAGGTCGCCGTCGTCCATCACCAGATAGTGAGGGCCCACCTCGCAGGTAACGTCCAGACCTTCGGCCTTGGCCTTTCGGATGAGCTCCACGCTTTCCTTGGTGGAAATGTGGCAGACGTGATAGGCACAGCCGGTCTCCCGCACCAGTGCAATGTCCCGCTCGATCTGCTTCCATTCGCTTTCCGAGCAGATGCCCCGGTGTCCGTGGGCTAAGGCATAGTCACCCTTGTGGATGTAACCGCCCTCCAGCAGGGCGTTGACCTCGCAGTGGGCAACGATCATTTTGCCCAGCGCCTTGGCGCGAACCATGGCCTCACGCATCATGTCGTCCGACTGGACGCCCTTGCCGTCGTCGGAGAAGGCGATGACATCCTTTGCCATACCCTCCAGATCGGCCATTTCCCGGCCCAGCTCGGCCACCGTGATGGCGCCGTAGGGATAGACGGGGATGCAGGCCTTTTCCCGGATGGCCTCCAGCTGGACTGCCAGATGCTCCACGCTGTCGGGGACGGGGTTCAGGTTGGGCATGGTGCAGACGGCGGTATAACCGCCTGCCGCGGCGGCCTTGGAGCCGGTCTCCATGTCTTCTTTGTAGCAAAAACCCGGCTCGCGAAAATGCACATGCACATCGCAAAAGCCGGGAAGGGTCACGTATTTGAAATCGTCAAAAGAAGCAATGCTTCCCAGAGGAAGATCGCTCTGCTGTTCGGGAGTCATGTTGATCTTGTTCAGGTCGGTCATAAAAATACTCCTTCGTTGGCATGAAAAAATCCCGATTGTCAGGCCGGGAAAACGATACAGTTTTATATCTGTTATATTATACAATGTGCAGGGTACATCGTCAAGAAAAACGCCGGAAAAAATCAGCACAAAATTCGCCCAAAGGGGAAGAAAATTTTTGTGTATGACACGGGGCGTTTGACATCCGGCCTGTCATCCCGTATAATGGGCACATACAGAAAGGAGGCGGGTGCCGTGCTGGAGCAGATCGACGTGACCGAGGCAAAAGAGGCCTTACTGACCATCCATCGCCGGGTGGAGCAGTATGCCTGGCTGCTGCACGCCCTGGAGACCCGGGATATTTCCGAGGATCGGCATTTCCGCCGGGCCTGGCTCAACCATTTCAAACTGCGGGACAAGGAGCGGGAGTTCTGCCGCTACTGTTTCCGCTGGCTGGAGGAGCACAAGGGCCGCCGGGTGTCCTTTGAGCAGGCCCTGCTGGACCTGTACCATCGGTTCGGCATCCTGGATCCCGCTTCGGCTTCCAAGCTGGCCGCCACCATTGATCCCGCCCTGCCGGTGTGGGATCCCCAGATTCTGGGCAGTCTTGGCATTCGCCCCTGGGCACTGGAAAAATCCGGCCGGCGTATTGAAAAGACGCTGGAGGCCTATGACAAGCTGGAAAGCTGGTACGCCCGGTATCTGAATAGCCGGGACGGACGGATGGCGGTGCAGGTATTTGATGAAATTTACCCCGGCACCGGCTTTTCGGCACTGAAAAAAGCCGATTTCACTATCTGGAGCATTTTGTGGTCATAATATCAGAAAATACAAGAAAAAGCACCCGTCTGGGTGCTTTTTTGTTATGAGTTAGAGCCGACAACCCCTCCGTCTTTTGCCTGCGGCAAAATCCACCTCCCCTTCCACAGGGGAGGCTTTGGCAGGGGAGGCTCCCTTGTGGAAAGGGAGCTGTCAGCGAAGCTGACTGAGGGATTGCTGAACGAGCCAATCAATATGCTGGCATACCCCTTGAAAGTTGCTGTGAATTTCATTGTTGGGGATTCGAAGCACGGTCAAGTGGAATTGCTCCAGAAAAGCCGTTCGCTCAGCATCCTTTCGGATGGTTTCGTCCTCATAATGCTGAGACCCATCCAACTCAATCACCAGATTCGCTTTGGGACAATAAAAATCAACGATATAAGGCCCGATGACCTTTTGCCGGGTGAACCTCACCGGATAATCGCGAAGAAAATCATACCACAGATGCCGCTCTTCTTTGGTCATGTTTTTTCGCAGTGCTTTGGCATTGGAAACCATGCTTTTGTTGTGCTTATACATGACAATCCCTCCGACCTCACTGCGTTCGGCCACCTCATCTCGGCCTAAGAGCCGCCTGCGGCGGTTGGCCTCGAAACATCGCTGCGGCGGTAGCCTTCCACAAGGGAGGCATTTTACTTCTTCATCCCGAAATCCAGGGTGATGGTCTTGATGGCAGGCTCCAGCTGGGTCAGCTTGACACCGGCCGACTGCAGCATCCGCTTGGAGGCCTGGGTGGAGGGGGTGTCGGCATATTTGTCCGACAGGTACAGCACTTCTTTGGCGCCGCACTGGATGATGGCCTTGGCGCACTCGTTGCAGGGGAAGAGGGAAACATACACCCGGCTGCCCCGCAGGTCACGGCCGTTGGCGTTGAGGATGGCGTTCAGTTCGGCGTGCACCACATAGGCATATTTGGTGTCTGCGCCCTCCCGGCACCAGGGGAACTCGTCATCCGAGCAACCCTTGGGCATGCCGTTGTAGCCGGTGGAAATGATGATGTTGTCCTGGGAGACAATGCAGGCGCCTACCTGGGTGTTGGGATCCTTGCTGCGCTTGGCTGCCAGCATGGCGATGCCCATGAAATATTCGTCCCAGCTGATATAATCCTGTCGTTTCATAGGGATGACCTCCTGAAAACACAAATCATACCATGATTTTACAGGATAGTAAAGAACCTGTCAACAAAAAAGGGCATACCCTGCGCAGAGAAAGGGTTCGCCTGCATCTGTCATTGCGAGGCCTGCCTGCAGGCCGTGGCAATCCGCTTCTTTCGTGAAAAGTACGGATTCCCACACAAAAAGCCACCCGTCGGGTGGCTTTTTGCTCGGAATGACAATATAAGCTGGAATGTTCTCTTAGTACATGCCGCCCACGCCGCCGTCCATGCCGGGAGCCACGGGAGCCACGGGCTCCTTCTTGTCGGCAACCACAGACTCGGTGGTCAGCACCATGGAAGCGATGGAAGCAGCATTCTGCAGAGCGGTACGGGTGACCTTGGTGGGGTCGACGATACCGGCCTTGATCATGTCGCAGTAGGTCTCCTTGTAAGCGTCGAAGCCGTAGCCCACCTTGCGGGAGTTCTTGATGCGCTCCAGCACGATGGAGCCGTCAATGCCGGCGTTGGCAGCGATCTGCTTGACGGGCTCTTCCAGAGCCTTCATGACGATGCGCACACCGGTCTTCTCGTCGCCTTCCACCTTGGCAACTTCCTTGGCAACAGCGCCGATGGCGTTGACATAAGCGGTACCGCCGCCGGCAACGATGCCCTCTTCCACGGCAGCACGGGTGGCGTTCAGAGCGTCCTCAATGCGCAGCTTCTTTTCCTTCATTTCGACCTCGGTGGCAGCGCCGACCTTGATGACGGCAACACCGCCGGCCAGCTTGGCCAGACGCTCCTGCAGCTTCTCACGGTCGAAGTCAGAGGTGGAAACTGCGATCTCGTTGCGGATCTCCTGGACGCGGTTCTTGATGGCAGAGGCATCGCCCATGCCGCCCACGATGATGGTGTTCTCCTTGGAGATCTTGACCTGAGAGGCGCGGCCCAGCATGAACATCTCGGCGTCCTTCAGCTCATAGCCCAGCTCGGAGGTGACCACAGTACCGCCGGTCAGGATGGCGATATCCTTCAGCATTTCCTTGCGGCGATCGCCGAAGCCGGGAGCCTTGACGGCAACGCAGGTAAAGGTGCCGCGCAGCTTGTTGACGATC
>JAGAVA010000118.1 GCA_017620505.1 Clostridia bacterium | reverse complement strand
CTTGGCGCGGTAGTTCTCGGTGTCCACGGTAACTCTCCAGCGCTCGTCCTCCTTACGGTTGGTGACGATGTTCACCAGATACTGGATGGCGTCCAGCGTATCGCCGTGATGACCGATGACGGCGTTCATGTTGTCGCCGGTCAAGGTCAGGGAGATGGTGCGCTCCTCCACATTTTCCTCGGCGTGGATGTCAGCGGGGGTGCCGAAGCGGATCAGCAGACCCTTGAGGAAATCCACGGCGCGGCCGGTGGGAGTCACTTCATAGGAAACGCGGACGATGGCAGGCTCCTTGCCGAAGCCCAAAAAACCGGACTTGGGCTGCTGGATGACCTCTACCGAAACGTCGTCCCGGCTCATTCCCAGCTGCAGCAGAGCACTCTCTACTGCGGCGTCGATGGAATCGCCTTTTGCTTCAATATACTTCATGGATGATTTTCCGCCTTCTTACTTGTTTTCGCCGTCCTTGGCCTTTTCCAGCTGCTTTTTGACCCAGATGTTCATCAGCAGATCCTGGACGATAGCCAGAACGTTGTTGCAGATCCAGTAGAAGCTCAGACCCACGGGCAGGATGAAACCGAACCAGATGGACATCAGGGGCATCATCAGCATCATGGTCTTGTTGGTCTGCTGTGCCTGCGGATTGTTTGCCTGCATGGGATTGGTCTTCTGCTGCAGCCAGCTCATCAGGTAGGAGGTCGCACCCGAAACGATGGGCAGCACCCACAGGATGCTGGGCTGGCTGAAAGAGGGCTGGGCAGCCATGGAGATGGGACCCAGACTGAAGTTGACCTGCATGAGGCTTTCGGCCACATGGGAGACCTTGTCAAAGTTTTCGTAGATCAGGGTTGCCAGCTGGATCTGGTAGTGATAACCGGCGGCAGTCTGGTCAAAGTTCAGGATCTGGCAGATCTGGGCGATCTGGTCAGCGTTGACCTGCATGAAATAGGTCAGAGGCTGGATGATGACGCCGTACAGACCGATCAGGATGGGGAAGGTCAGCAGCATGGAGCCGCAGCCTGCCATGGGAGAGATGCCCTCCCGGTCATACAGGTTCTGCAGTTCTTCCTGCATACGACGCTGATCCCGGGCATAGGTCTTCTGGATCTTCTGGATCATGGGCTGAATTCGCTGCTGCTCCATCATGGTGCGCTTCTGCTTGATGGTCATGGGCAGCATCAGCAGCTTGACCAGCAGGGCGAACAGGAACAGGGACAGGGGGTAGCTGCCCACGAATTCATAGATGAACCGCATCACATAGCCGAAGGGCGTAGAGATGATTCTGTAGAGAAACTCGTACATTTCTTGGTTCTCCTTACTTATTTGCCTTTTTTCCGAAAAGGCTTTGTAAATGGGTTTTCCTCCGGCACCGGGTCGTAGCCCCCCTTGAACAGGGGATTACAGCGCAGGATTCGCCAGAGGGCCAGCGCACCACCGCAAAGGGCGCCATGGCGCTGGATGGCCTCCACCGCATAGGCCGAACAGGTCGGAACAAAACGGCAGGTGGGCCCTCCCTTTAAGGGAGACAGATTTCTCTGATAAAACCGGATACAGGCAATGAGCCATTTACCCATCCCGCTGTTCCTCCAGCAGGCCCAGCTGCTTTGCCAGGATGAGAAAGTCCTTCTGCAGCAGGTCAAAGGGTCCGTCCACGGCGGCCTTTCGTGCGACGATGACGATGTCAAATCCGCTTTTTAAGCGGGTCTCGTTCAGCCGATAGGTCTCCCGGATGCGGCGGCGTGCCCGGTTGCGCTCCACAGCGCAGCCCAGTTTGACAGAAACGGTGATACCCAGGTGGTTCACCGGCTGGTTCCGGCGCTTCATCACGTACAGCACCATGCTCTTGCGAGCGGCAGACTTGCCCTTGTGGTACAGGGCCCGGAACACATGATTTTCCTTGATGGAAAGGGTCTTGTTCATGCTTTTCACCCGATGTTAAAATTTAAGACCGCAATTTCTGCGGTCTTAATGGGTTTCAAAAACAAATTGCGATTAGGCGCACAGCTTAGCGCGGCCTCTTGCGCGACGACGAGCCAGAACTTTGCGGCCGTTACGGGTGCTCATGCGCTTACGGAAGCCGTGTTCCTTCTGACGCTGACGCTTTTTGGGCTGATAGGTACGGACCATGTTTCACACCTCCTGATCGAAGCTATTATTGACACCGGCACGGGCTCGAGCTTTCAAGCTCGCGCCGCTGCCGATAACGCACCATGTATTATAAGGGATAAGGATGTAAACTGTCAACCATTTTTTCTGTTTTTCCTCGGTTTTTTCAGAATTTTCGGTGAAAGTCCCGTTCGCATTCCGAACAAACTGTAAATATTCCCTTTCTTTTCTTGCCCATCGCTGTTCAAGCCCCGCCCTTTATGCTATACTAAAAATAATATCCGCTTTTCAGAAAGGAGCGCCGCCATGGGAAAAATCTGTATTTTTACCGGTCACCGGGAAATCCCTGCCGATACCCAGCCCCTGCGTGACGCTCTGCTGCGGCACATTACCTCCCTGTATGCCGACGGCTGCACCGATTTTCTTTGCGGCGGTGCCAAAGGTTTTGATCTTCTGGCAGCCGAAGCCCTGTTGGAACTGCGGCCCATTCTGCCCGATGTGCGCTTGATCCTGATTTTGCCCTGCCTCAATCAGGAGCGCGCCTATGCCCCAGCGGACAAAATCCGCTACCGTCAGATTTTGGATCAGGCCGATCTGGTGCGCTACACGGCGCACACCTATTATAAAGGCTGTATGCTCACCCGTGACCGGGTGATGGCCGAAGCCGCCGATGTTTGTCTTTGCTATCTGACCCGTTCCACCGGCGGCACAGCCTATACCGTCCGTCAGTGTGCCCGGAGAGATGTTCCCATCTGCAATCTGGCAGAGGAATTGGAATAGAGAGGAGCCCTGCATGATCCCCAACAAAGAAGTACATATGGAAAAAAGCCGCGATCTTTTAAAGCGGGGTAAAAAGGGTCTGCTCCATCTGGTGTTCAGCCGTACCGGCATCATGGCACTTTTGGTACTGCTGCAGCTGGGGCTGATGCTGCTGTTTGCCCTCCGCTTCGAGGACTATCTGGTACATTACTACGGCCTGTTCTCGCTGATCTCGCTGGTGACAGTGGTTTATCTGCTCAACAGCGACACCGATCCAAACGCCAAGATCACCTGGCTTTTGATGATCACCCTGGTACCGGCGGCAGGTATTTTGCTGTATGCCTATGTGCAGGCCGATCTTGGTCACCGGGCACTGCGCGACCGGATGCGATACATCAACAAGACCTCTCAGCGCACCCTGCCCACCACCCAGGCTGACCTGCAGCTGCCCCGGGAATATCCCGCCGATGCAGGTCTGGCTCATTACCTGCGGTCGGCAGGCGGCTTTTCGGCCTACGACGGCACCCTTGCCGACTATTACCCGCTGGGTGAGGAGTTTTTTCCCGCCTTTCTTGCCGATCTGAAACAGGCACGAAAGTTTATCTTTCTGGAATACTTCATCGTGGAAAATGGCTGGATGTGGGATCAGGTGGAGGACATCCTGGCTGAAAAAGTCCGGCAGGGTGTGGATGTGCGCCTGCTGTATGACGGCACCTGCGAGTTTACCAAGCTGCCCCATTCCTTCCCCGCTTATCTGAAAACGCTGGGCATCCAGTGCCGCATTTTCGCCCGGGTGAAGCCCTTCGTTTCCACCCATTACAACTACCGTGACCACCGGAAGATCGCCGTTTTCGACGGTCGGGTGGCCTACACCGGCGGCATCAACCTTGCCGATGAATATGTGAACAAGACCCACCCCTTCGGCCACTGGAAGGACACCGCTATCCGGGTGGAGGG
>JAGAVA010000117.1 GCA_017620505.1 Clostridia bacterium | reverse complement strand
CTGCACACCGCCGGCGGACGGGTGCGGTTCTGTACCGACAGCCCGGTGATTGCCATCCGGGCGGAGATGCACGTCATCGAAAAGATGCCCCATTTTGCCCTCACCGGCAGCGGCGGCTTCGATTTGTTTGAAAAAGCCACCTATCTGGCCACCTTTATCCCGCCCTTTGGCTTTACCGACGGCTTTTCTTCCAGAAAAGCCCTGGACGGGCGAAAGCTGCGGGAGCTGACAGTGCATTTTCCTCTATACAGTGGCGTAAAAGCCCTGCACATCGGCATCGTCAAGGGCTCGATTCTGGCTCCTGCCCCGGCTTATGACAAGCCGCCGGTGGTCTTTTACGGCAGCTCCATCACCCAGGGCGGCTGCGCCTCCAAGCCGGGCTGCGCCTTTCCCGCCATGGTGGGACAAATGCTGGGCTGCGACCACCGGAATCTGGGCTTTTCGGGCAGCTGCAAGGGCGAGCAGGCCATGGCAGACTATCTGGCAAGCCTGCCCATGCGCGCCTTTGTCTGCGGCTATGACCACAACGCCCCCTCCCTTATCCATCTGCAAAAGACCCACCTGCCTCTGGTACAGGCCGTGCGGCAGGCTCATCCGCACATTCCCATTGTGCTGCTCAACCGCCCCAAGGCAGAGCTGAACGAAGAGGAACAGGCACGCCTTTCGGTCATCCGGGAAACCTGCGAGGCCGTAGACGGCATCCTCCTCACCGGGGATGTTCTGATCCCTCGGGAGATCACCTCCTGGGCCACCGTGGATGGGGTGCACCCCAACGATCTGGGCTTTTACCACATGGCAACGGCAGTGGCTCAGGTCTTATCTTCCAAATTGAAAGGATAATTTCTCATGTCTTCCAAAAAACCTGTGAAAAAGCAGCCCCGCAAGCAAGTCAGCTCCTGGGTGATCTTTTTCATTTCTCTTGCCATCATCGTGGCACTGGTGGCCGTCATCAAGTTCACCGGCAACCCCAAGCCCATCGTACCCGACCATCCCACTGTCTTTACCCCCACCCACCGGGCGGAGATCGTTCTGGAGGATTACGGCACCATCCAGCTGGATCTGGACGGCAACGCCGCCCCCATCACGGTGGCCAACTTTGCCGAGCTTTCCAACAGCGGCTTTTATGACGGCCTGACCTTCCACCGGATCATCGAGGGCTTCATGATGCAGGGCGGCGACCCGCTGGGCAACGGCTACGGCGACAGCGGTCAGTCCATCAAGGGCGAGTTCGTCAACAACGGCGTGCCCAACACCCTGTCCCACACCCGGGGAGCCATCTCCATGGCCCGCAGCGCAAAATACGACAGCGCCAGCTGCCAGTTCTTCATCGTCCATCAGGATGCCAGCGACCACCTGGACGGCGACTACGCCTGCTTCGGCTATGTGACCGAGGGCATGGAGATCGTGGACAAGATCTGCGCCGAGGCCACCCCCATGGACAACAACGGACTGATCATGGTGGAGCAGCGTCCCCGGATCCAGACCATCAAGGTGGAACCGATTCAGTAAGATTTTTCACAGAAAAAGCACCCGTTCGGGTGTTGCACCTGTCAAAGAACCGCGTCACACTTGTGACGCTGGGTTCTTTTCGACAAAGGAAAAACGGTTGTTTTTGACCAGAATCACGCAGATTACGGCCAAAAACCATTCCGTAGGGGCCGCTGTCCCCAGCGGCCCGTGTCCTTCGGCAGTCACAAGTCTGACTTTTTAACAAACTGCAGAAAAAGCACCCATTCGGGTGCTTTTTCCTTTCTTTTGTGGTATAATGGTAAAACTACCCCCTGAAAGGAGCAAATCATGTCTTACGCAGCTATTATTGCAAAAGAATTCAACGTCCGTGAGGACTATGTTGCCAATATCATCGCCCTGCTGGACGAGGGAAATACCATTCCCTTTATCGCCCGTTACCGCAAAGAAATGCACGGTGCCATGGATGACCAGCTGATCCGTCAGATCGCCGACAAGCTGGAATATCTCCGCAATCTGGATGCCCGCCGGGAGGAAGTCCGCAAGCTCATCGAGGCACAGGGCAACCTGTCCGAGGAGGTTTCTGCCGCACTGGACAAGGCCGCCACCCTTGCCGAAATCGACGATATTTACCGCCCCTTCCGTCCCAAGCGCAAGACCCGTGCCAGTGTGGCCCGGGAAAAAGGACTGGAGCCGCTGGCACAGGCGCTGCTGCTGGGTCAGAAGCTGGGCAAAGCGCCCCTTGAACTGGCACAGGCCTTTATCGACGCCGAAAAGGGCGTCGAGGATGCCGAAGCCGCCCTGCAGGGTGCCAAGGACATCATCGCCGAAGAGGTCTCCGACAATGCCGAGGTGCGCAAGCGCGTGCGCAATCTGGTGCGTATTCACGGCAGTATCCAGTCCGTCCGGGTCAAGGAGGACGAAGAGGCCGAAAACAGCGTTTACGCCACCTATTATGACTTCACTCAGCCGGTGGACAAGCTGCAGGGTCACCGGGTGCTGGCTCTCAATCGGGGCGAAAAAGAGGGCTTTTTGAAGGTGGATCTGCAGGCCGACCCCAGCCGACCCCTCAACGTCATCCGCTCGCTGTATGTGCAGGGCAGCAACGCCTGCTCGGTGCTGGTACAGGAGGCTTGTGAAGATGCCTATTCCCGTCTGATCTACCCCTCCATCGAGCGGGAGATCCGTGCCGAGCTTACCGAGCGCGCCTCCGAAGACGCCATCAAGCTGTTCGGCGTCAACCTGCGCCAGCTGCTGATGGCGCCCCCCGTCAAGGGCAAGGTCGCCATCGGTCTGGACCCCGGCTACCGCACCGGCTGCAAGGTTGCCGTGGTGGATCAGACCGGCAAGGTGCTGGACACCGCTGTCATCTATCCCACCCACGGCGAGGGACAGGAAAAGCGTTCCGCCCAGACGCTCAAGGACAAGATCCTCAAATGGGGCGCAGACATCATTGCCATCGGCAACGGCACGGCCTCCAAGGAGACCGAAATGTTCTGCGTCAAGGTTCTGCGGGAGGTTCCCCGGAAGGTCAGCTACATGGTGGTCTCCGAGGCCGGCGCTTCGGTGTATTCCGCCTCCAAGCTGGCTGCCGAAGAGATGCCCGACTTTGACCTGACCCTCCGTTCCGCCGTGTCCATCGCCCGCCGTCTGCAGGATCCCCTGGCGGAACTGGTGAAAATCGAGCCAAAGGCCATCGGTGTGGGTCAGTATCAGCACGATATGCCTCAGAAAAAGCTGGAGGCCGCACTGGACGGCGTGGTGGAGGACTGCGTCAACAGCGTTGGTGCCGACCTGAACACCGCCTCTCCCGCTCTGCTGAGCCACATTTCCGGTCTGTCCTCCACCGTCTGCAAGAACATCGTTGCCTTCCGCGAGGAAAACGGCAGCTTCGAGAGTCGTGCACAGCTGAAAAAGGTGCCCAAGCTGGGCCCCAAGGCCTTTGAACAGTGCGCCGGCTTCCTCCGGGTTCCCGGCGGCAAGGAGCCGTTGGACAACACCGCCGTACACCCCGAGTCCTATAAGGCCGCAAAGGCGCTGCTCAAGCATCTGAGCGCCGTTCCCGGCGATCCCGCACTGGAGGAAAAGGCCAAGGCCGCCGATCTGTCGGCGCTGGCGAAGGAGCTGGAAGTGGGCGAGCCCACCCTCCGGGATATTCTTAAGGAGCTTGCAAAGCCCGGCCGCGACCCCCGTGATGAGCTGCCCCCTCCCCTGCTGCGAGAAGACGTGCTGGACATGAAGGATCTGAAGGAGGGCATGACCCTGCAGGGCACCGTGCGCAATGTCATTGACTTTGGCGCCTTTGTGGATATCGGCGTTCATCAGGATGGTCTGGTGCACGTTTCCCAGATCAGCAACAAGTTCATCAAGCATCCTTCTGAAATTTTGAAGGTAGGCGACGTGGTCACCGTCAAGGTTTTGGGCGTGGATCTGAAGAAAAAGCGTATCAGTCTGACCATGAAAGGCATCAAATAAGGAAAAAAGCACCCAGCCGGGTGCTTTTTCTCTTTATAATGTAATTTCGTGGCACAAATCGGTCTCAAACCACTTGCGGACATTTTCCACGCCGGAGGTCTGTCCCAGCACCCACATCAGCTTGGTAAATGCCGCTTCCGAAGTCATATCGTGGGCCGAAATGACACCCTTTTCCAGTGCCCGCAGACCCACCTCGTATTTGGACAGGTCGCTTTTCTCATACAGGCACTGAGAGGCCACCACCACCGGAATGTCGGCCTGCCGCAGGGCTTCCAGCTTGCTGTAAAGATCCCGGTTCACATAGTGCAGACCGCCTGCGCCAAAGGCCTCGATGAGCACGCCCTTGTACTTTGCCTGAATCAGCAGGTCAAAGATGGCCGGGTCGATGCCGGGAGTCAGCTTGAGCAGGAACACATGGGTCTCCAGCCCATCCTGCAGCTTGAACTTACCCTTCAGCTGGGGCAGCAGGTGCTCCCGCACCTCCAGACCGGCGCCGGTGACCCGGGCAATGGCAGGATAATTGATGGATTCAAAGGCATCAAAACCGGAAGTTTTGATCTTCACACCCCGGCAGCCCAGCATGACCCGCCGGTCAAAGGCCAGAAACACGCCCGGCTTGCCGCTCAGAGCCATGGCAACAGCGCAGCGGATGTTGTCGGTGGCATCGGTGAGAGGATGGACAAAGGGCAGCTGGCTGCCGGTGAGCACCACCGGAATGGGGATGTTCCGCAGCATATAGCTGAGGGCAGAGGCCGTGTAAGCCATGGTATCGGTACCATGGGTCACCACGATGCCGTCGTACTGCTGCCAGCTTCCGGCAATTTCCCGGGCGATGACCTGCCACTCCTCGGGCTGGATATTGGAGGAATCCAGTGCCAGAATATCCCGGCAGTCGATATGGCAGCCCTGCAGGTTATGTAAGCTGCCCGAAACGATGTCGGCAGCGGTCAGTTCAGGGGCAAGGCCGTTTTCGGTGACATCGGAGGCGATGGTGCCGCCGGTGGCTAAAATCAGAATATTTTGCATCAGGATTCCTCCTTCAATATCTCGGAATTTCTGCGCAGGGGCTGTACCCCCCGCCAGGTAAAGGCCCGTCCGGCAAAGGTTTTGCGGAACTGCCGGTCGGACAGCTGCAGGTCTTGTTCCGTGGGGTCGGGTTGGGGCAAAAACTCCGGCAGGGCGAACACCGTCCGATGCTGGTTTTCCGGGCAGACCAGCTGACAGCGGTCGCAGCCCCACAGCATCCCGCCCTGTTTCACCAGCGCGGCCTGTTCGGCGTTTAAGTCACCCCGCATCTGTGTAATAGCCGACAGGCATCGGCTCTGGTCAAGTGTTTCGCCCAGTGCACCGCCGGGACAAGCCTTTTGACAGGCACCGCAGCCCATGCAGGGCACGATCTCCCCTACCGTCTCGGGCAACTCTGCATCGGTAGCCAGAAAGCCCAGAAACACGAAACTGCCTGCCTTCTCGGTGATCAGCAGGCCGTTCTGCCCCAGCTTGCCCAAACCCGCCAGTGCGGCGGCGTAAACCTCGGGAAAAGGCGACACATCGGCGTAAAAATCAAACCGACAGCCGGGATATTGCCGAGAAAGCGCTTCCGCCACCGGCGCCAGCCGCTCCCGCAGCACCTGATGATAATCGGCTCCCCGGGCGTAAAGGGACAATTTTCCGGATGTGATATGCTCCGGCCCATAAGGGAAGGCGGCACAGATCAGGCGTTTCAGCCCGGGTGTGGTCTGCGCTGCGCGCAGCCACGCCTCATCGCTCATACACTCCCGCAGCCGGGAGACTGCCACGCAGCCCACGGCGCAGGCTCCCGCCTGCTCCAGAAGTTTTTCCATGCCGCCCTCCTTTCCGGGGTTGAAACCCCCTATTTGCTATGCTAAAATACCTGTTTGAGAGGTGATTCTTCATGTCTGAATTGGAAAAACGCAAATTTAACCCCGGCCCGCTTTATCTGGCAGGCGCTGCCATCTGCTGGAGTATGGCGGGCACGCTCACCAAATTCATTCCCTGGAGTGCCACCACCGTGGCCTGCCTCCGCGGCCTGATCGCCGTGCTGATGCAGATGCTCTACACCCGCACCTGGAAGATCAGGATCACCAAGCCGGTGCTTTTGACCGCCATCTGCTATCTGGGCGAAACACTGCTCTTTACCTTTGCTAATAAAATGACCTCGGCGGGCTCTGCCATCGTGCTGCAAAACACCTCACCGCTGTATATCATGCTGATGGGACTGATCATCCTGAAACAGAAGCCCTCCAAGCTGGACTGCTGTGTGGGCGTGGTCATCTTCTCGGGCATTTTGCTTTCCATGCTGGACACCCTGCGGGGCGGTGAGCTGCCCGGCTCCAATCCCCTGCTGGGCAACATTCTGGCGCTGATCTCCGGCGTGTTTTATGCCGGCATCTTCTTCACCAGTCGTCTGCCGGGGGCAAACGCCCTGCAGTCGGCCATTCTGGGCAATCTGATGTATGTCTTCTTCCTGCCCACCCTGTTCACCGATCAGGCGCTCATGCACCCCGAAACCACCGGCGTGCCGGTGTGGCAGAGCGTGCTGGCCATGCTGGTGCTGGGCACCTGCCAGCTGGGTCTGAGCTATATCTTCTTTGACAAGGGCATCCGTACAACGCCCTCGCTGCAGGCCAGCTTCATCACCATGATCGAGCCGGTGCTCAGCCCCATTCTGGCGTTGATTTTCCTGGGCGAGGCCATGGGTACCCTG
>JAGAVA010000116.1 GCA_017620505.1 Clostridia bacterium | reverse complement strand
TTACATTTGGCGGAGGTGAAGAGCCGCTTCGCGGTAAAATCCAATAACGGGGGAAACCCCTGATGGGTTTCCCCCGCAGCCCCCTTCCTTTCCGAAGCGGGTAATTTGAACTCTTGCCTAACCAATCCGGCGAACACGGAGGAAGGGATAGCGTGTATCGTTTTGTGTTAACAATTTATCGCAATAAAAGATTGCTTTTCCTGTCAAATCATGGTACAATAATAAAACTATGTGTAAAAAGCCGCGTTTGCGGCTTGTTTTTAGAAGGAGATAAACAACTATGGAACAGAAACGCAGTAATTTCAGCGGTTCGCTGGGTTTTGTTCTGGCTGCGGCAGGCTCTGCCGTCGGTCTGGGCAACATCTGGCGCTTCCCCTATCTGGCAGCAAAGGACGGCGGCGGTATTTTCCTGCTGGTCTATATCATTCTGGCACTGACCTTTGGCTTTGCTCTGCTGACCACTGAGATCGCCATCGGCAGAAAGACCGCACAGAGCCCCATCACTGCCTATAAGGTTCTGAACCCCAAGTGGGGTTGGATCGGTATCGTGGCTTGCATCGTCCCCATGATGATCCTGCCTTACTACAGCGCCATCGGCGGCTGGATCCTCAAGTATCTGTCGGCTTATCTGACCGGCGGTGCGCCCAGCGCTGCGGAGGCCGACGGCTTCTTTGGCGGCTTTATTACCTCTCCCGTGGAGCCCATCATCTGGTTCGTCATCTTCCTGGCTGCCACCACCTTTATTGTTTATAAGGGCGTCAATGCCGGTATCGAGCGGATGAGCAAGGTAATGATGCCCATCCTGCTGGTGCTCATTATCTGCATCGCATTCTTCTCTCTGACCCTGTCTCACACCGATGCCGAGGGCATCACCCGCACCGGCCTGCAGGGCCTGAAGGTCTACCTGGTGCCCAACTTTGAGGGCATGACGGCCTCCAAGCTGCTGACCGTCGTCACCGATGCCATGGGTCAGCTGTTCTATTCCATCAGCGTTGCCATGGGTATTATGATCACCTACGGCTCTTATGTGAAGAAGGAGACCAACCTGACCAAGTCGGTCAACCAGATCGAGATTTTCGACACCGCCGTTGCCTTCCTGGCCGGTATGATGATCATCCCTGCCGTGTACGCCTTTATGGGCCCCGCCGGTCTGGAATATGCCGGCCCCGGCCTGATGTTCAAGGCTCTGCCCAAGGTCTTTGACGCTATGGGCGGCATTGGCACTGTGGTAGGTATTGCCTTCTTTGTGATGGTGTTCTTTGCCGCATTGACCTCCTCCATCTCCATCATGGAGGCACTGGTGGCTTCCTTCATGGATAAGTTCCATATGGATCGTAAGAAGGCCACTCTGGTCAACGCCCTGATCGCACTGGTGGTTGGTATCATTGTCTGCATGGGCTATACTGCCTTCTACTTCGAGGCATCCTTCGGCACCGTGGCTGCCGGCCAGATCCTGGATGTACTGGACTATATCTCCAACTCCATCCTGATGCCCGTCGTGGCCATCGCTACTTGTATTCTGGTAGGCTGGGTGGTCAAGCCCAAGACCGTCATCGACGAGGTCACCCGCAACGGCGAAGCCTTCGGCCGCAAACACCTGTATGTTGCCATGGTCAAGTACATCACCCCCGTCATGCTGGTGATCCTGCTGGCAAAGTCCCTGAATATTCTGTAAAAAAACCGACAAAGGGAGGGCACGGCCCTCCCTTTTGTGTTATAATGGTTGCGTGAAGGAGGTGCTGTCATGGCAAAAAACACCCGCAACACCCGGGGACGGATCATTTCGGCGGCCTGGGAGCTGTTTTATGAGCAGGGATATGACGATACTACGGTAGAGGAGATCATCGAACGCTCTGCCACCAGCAAGGGCTCCTTTTATCATTATTTTGACGGCAAGGACGCCCTGCTGTCCTCTCTTTCTTATTTGTTTGACGAGGAATACGCCCGGCTGCAGCAGGAGCTGCCTGCTGAAATGGATGCCTTTGAGCGGCTGCTGGCGCTGAACCATGCCCTGTTTACAATGATTGAAAACCGCATTTCGCTGGATCTGCTGGCGCGGCTGCTGTCTTCGCAGCTGATCACCAAGGGTGACAAGCACTTGCTGGACCGGGATCGTTTGTACTTCAAATATCTGCGGCAGATCGTGCTGGAAGGGCAACAGTCCGGACAGCTGCGCCGGGAGCTGACGGTCAATGAGATCGTCAAGTTGTACGCCCTCGCCGAACGGGCGCTGATGTACGACTGGTGCCTGTGCGGCGGCGAGTATTCGCTGACGGCCTATGCCGATAAAATGATGCCCATGTTTTTGCAGGAGCTGCGGTGATAAAACCGCAGCTTTTTGCTTGGAAAAACAAAAAGATTTCCAAATATTTCGTGCTTTTTTCGGTTGTAAGTTTCCAAAATAGGCGTTATAATGTAGGGTATATAATTGCTGCCCAGGAGGAAGTATGGTCGTTTTGGTCATCGGCGACGTGGTGGGCGATCCCGGTATGGATATCCTCTACCGTTGCTTGCGACAACTGAAAAAACAGGTGGGCGCCGACCTGACCATCGTCAACGGTGAAAACGCCACCCCTGTAGGCAAGGGCATCACCCCTGCGCTGGCGGAGGAGATGTTTGATATGGGGGCCGACGTGATCACGCTGGGCAACCACACCTTTGGCAACCGCCAGATCTGCGATTATCTGGACGACCAGCCCAACATCCTGCGTCCGCTGAATTATCCGCCCCAGCAGCCCGGACATGGCTATACGGTGGTGGAATGCCGGGGAAAGCAGGTGTGTGTCTGCAATTTGCAGGGCAGGGTGGGCATGGATTACATCCCCTCAGATCCCTTTGCCTCCGCCGACTGGCTGCTGAAAAACGTGCAGGCTGATCTGTATCTGGTGGATTTCCATGCGGAGGCCACCTCGGAAAAGCAGGCCATGGGCTATCATCTGAACGGGCGGGCTGCCGCCGTTTGGGGAACCCATACCCACGTGCCCACCGCCGACGAGCGGGTGCTGTCGGGCGGCACGGGCTATATCACCGACATCGGTATGACCGGCGGTGTGGAATCGGTCATCGGTGTCCGGTGGGAGCAGAGCCTTGCCATGTTCCGCGGACAGCTGGGCGAGCGCTTTAAGCCCTCTGACCGGGACTGCCGGGTGCAGGGCGTGGTATTTGAATTGAACGATCAGGGCAAGTGTACGGCGGTGCGCCGCGTAGAGATCTCGTGAGAAAAGGAGAAAGCCGCATATGTCTGAATTGAAAAAACAGATCAAGGACGATCTGGTTTATTTTACCTCGCCCCAGCTGGCGGTCTATCCCAAGCTGCGGCACGGCTTTTTCACCAAGACCGGCGGTGTGTCCACCGGCCCTTATGAGAGCCTGAACTTCCGCTTCAACAGTCAGGATACCCCGGAAAATGTGGTGCGGAACTTTGATATTGCCGCCCGGGTGCTGGGTTCTGATGTGCACCATGTGGCGCGCACCTGCCAGATGCACACCGACAACATCGTGGAGGTCACCAAAGTGGAGGAATTCGTCCAGATGGGCGAAGGCTCCGGCGTGGATGCGCTGATCACCAATGTGCCCGGTGTGGTACTGTGCGGCTTTTATGCCGACTGTCAGCTGATCATGCTGTACGATCACAAGCACAAGGCCATCGGCCTGCTGCACGCCGGTTGGCGGGGCATCGCACAGGAGATCACCCGCAAGACCATCGAAAAGATGCAGGAGCGCTATGGCTCCAATCCCAACGATATGATCGCAGTGGTTGGCCCCTCCATCTGCCGTTCCTGCTTTGCCACCGATGACGACGTGCCCGAGCGTATGCGGGAAACCTTTGGCGATATGGTGCAGGAGTATATGTACCGGGAAGGCGACAAGTGGCGGGTGGATCTGAAGAATATCACCTACGCCATGCTGCTCCGGGCCGATATTCTGCCTTATAACATTGATATTTCCAACATCTGCCCCTGCTGCGGAGATAAAAACCTGTTCTGGAGCCATCGCCGTCAGGGCGAAGAACGAGGCGTCCAGGCCGGTATGATCACCCTGCTGGACTAAATCGGATACAACAAAAGCCGCTCTTCCGAGCGGCTTTTTCATTGCTTGAGAAGCTTGTTTCGTTCCCGCCAGTCAGGGAGAATCTTTTCGATCTCGGCGTAAAAGGCGGCAGAATGATTTTTGTGCAGGATGTGAGCCAATTCATGCACTACCACATATTCGATGGCCTCCATGGGATAATCCATCAGACGGAAGGAAAAGCTCAGCCGGTTTTTGGGGCTGCAGGAGCCAAAACGGGTGCGTGCGCCGGTGATGGTGATGCCGGTGGGGTACACATTCATTTGCGCGGCATAGCGCGCCATCAGACCGGGCAGCAAGTCTCTGGCCTTTTTCCGCAGGCATGCCTCCTCTTCCGGGGTGGGCTCGGGGTGATTTTCCCGGCGCTGCTGCATTTTTTGCAGATGAAGAGCGATCCATGCCTGCTTTTCCTGCAGAAATTGTTCGATTCTGGCCTGTGAGCAGCGCAAAGGTGCCCGCACCACCAACCGGGCATCCCGGGTGATCTCGATGGCGAGGGTCTTGCGTTTGGAGCGGATCAGCTGATAATCCACGGTCATCACCTCGAAAACAGTATAGCACAGTTGGCAGAAATGCGGTATAATAAAGAAAATATTACCACAACGAGGTGGACAATGAAGCAAAATTACCGTATGACCCTCCAGTACGAGGGAACCAAATATAACGGTTGGCAGAAGCAGGGCAACACCCCCAATACCATTCAGGCCAAGCTGGAGGCCATTCTGCAAAAGCTGGACGGCACAGAGGTGGAGGTGCGCGGCTCGGGTCGTACCGATGCAGGCGTGCACGCCATGGGACAGGTGGCCTCCTTTGCGCTGGAGCACCCTCTGCCTTCCGATGTGGTCATGGCCTATATCAATCAGTATTTGCCCCGGGACATTGCCGTGGTGGCGTTGGAGGAGGCCGAACCCCGGTTTCATGCCCGATTGAATGCCAAGGGCAAGACCTACCGTTATCGTATCCACCAAGGCACGATACCCGATGTGTTCGGCCGTCGGTACAGCTGGCCTCTGGCGGAACAACTGGATGTGGAGGCCATGGGTGCCGCAGCTGCCCATCTGGTGGGTAAACAGGATTTTCAGTCCTTCTGCGACCTGAAAAACAGCAAAAAATCCACCGTCCGGCGGGTGGATTCCATCGAAATCTATCGGGATGGGTCGGATTTGGTGCTGGATTTCACCGGCGAGGGCTTTTTGTACCACATGGTGCGCATCATGGTGGGTACGCTGGCCGATGTGGGTGCACACCGGATCCTGCCCGGACAGATTTCCGGGATTCTGGCGGCGAAGGATCGAAAACAGGCGGGACAGCTGGCGCCGGCCTGCGGTCTGATGCTGATGAAAGTGATGTATTAAAAAACAAAGACGGCTCGTCTGAGCCGTCTTTTTGCGTCTTATTACAGAACCTTGGACAGGAAATCCTGCAGTCTGGGGTTTTCGGGATTGCCGAAGAAGGTCTTGGGGTCGGTGTCCACCAGGATCTTGCCGGCTTCCATGAAGATCATGCGGCTGGCAACCTCTCGGGCGAAACCCATTTCGTGGGTGACCACCACCATGGTCATGCCGTTTTCGGCCAGCTGCTTCATAACGTGCAGAACCTCGCCCACCATCTCGGGATCGAGGGCAGAGGTGGGCTCATCAAACAGCATGACATCGGGTGCCATGCACAGGGCACGGGCGATGGCAATACGCTGCTTCTGACCGCCGGACAGCTGCTGAGGATAGGCGTCGGCACGGTCGGCCAGACCGACCATGTCCAGAAGACGACGGGCGGTGGCTTCGGCCTCGGCCTGCTTGATGCCCTTGGTGTTCATGGGTGCCAGGGTCAGGTTCTTGAGCACTGTCATGTTGGGGAACAGGTTGAAGTGCTGGAACACCATACCCATTCGCTGACGGTGCAGGTTGATGTTCACCTTTTTGTCAGCAATGTTGACGTTCTCAAAGTAGATGGCGCCCGAGGTGGGCTCTTCCAGCAGATTGAGGGAGCGCAGCATGGTGGACTTGCCCGAGCCGGAGGGGCCTACGATGACCACCACTTCGCCCTTCTGGATCTCCAGAGAGCAGTCGTCCAGGGCGTGAACGCCGTTGGGGAAGGTCTTGACCAGGTTTTCCACCCGGATCAGTGCATTACTGGTTGTCGCCACGGCGCATCCTCCTTTCCACGGCCTCGATGGCCTTGCTTGCGGGGAAGTTCACACAGAAATAAATGATAGCGGCCAGAACGTAGGGGCCCAGGGTGACGTAGGTGGTGGCAGCGACGGTTTTTGCGCCCCACATCAGTTCCATCATGCCGTAGGTGGAGCAGATGGAGGACTCCTTCACCATGGTGATGACTTCGTTGGCCAGCGCGGGCAGAATGTTCTTGATGGCCTGGGGCAGCACCACGAATTTCATGCCCTGCCACTGGGTCAGACCCAGCGAACGGGCGGCTTCCATCTGACCCTTGTCCACAGCCAGAATACCGCCGCGGAAGATCTCGGCCACATAGGCTGCGCTGTTGAGGGCCAGCGCCACGGCACCGGGAACGAACTGGGCCAGATTGATGTAGCCCAGCACATAGACCGAGGGCAGCTGGATGCCGGCCACGCCGAACAGACCGTAATAGATCAGTGCCAGCTGAACCAGCAGGGGGGTGGAGCGGAACAGGGCGATGTATGCTCCCGAAAGGCCGCGAAGCACCTTGTTTTTGCTCAGACGCATCAGCGCCAGACCCAGTGCGGGAAGAACGGCCAGCGCCACTGCCACCACAGACAGCAGCAGGGTGTACAGGATGCCCTGGGCAAAATAGATGGTGTACTTGGGCAGGAAGGAGAAGTTGAAAAAGCTGGTAGTGGACACCAGCCACAGGCTGCTCATAGGCGTGCCTCACTTTCTAAAAACAGAATGTGCCGCAAGGCCGGTGACCCGGCCCTGCGGCGATGTTTATCGTGCGGGGAAAAGAGAGCGAAGATTACTCAGCGGCCTCGGCAGACAGCGCGTCAGCCTCTTCGATCCAGGTGGCGATGTCACCGTTCTCAACAGCCTTCTTGATAGCGGCGTTGATGGCGGGCAGCAGACCGTCGGGGTCGCCGTTCTGGACAGCCACGCGATAGGGTTCGGCAGCCTCACCCAGAGAGATATCCACAGCAGCCAGCTTGTCGTTGGAGGCAATGTACTTTTCGGCAACAGCGCCGTCCAGCACGATGGCGTCGCACTTGCCGTTGACCAGGCTGTTGACCAGCTCGGTGACAGACTGCATCATCAGGGGCATAGCGCCGGTCATCTCGTCGGTGACAATCTGAGCCTTGGTGGTGCCGGTCTGAGCGCCAACGGTCTTGGCGGCAAAGTCAGCCAGAGAAGCGTAGTTGCCCTCGTTGCCCTTCATGGTGACGATCATGGGAGGCATATCGGTGTAGTAGGGATCGGAGAAGTCGGCCTGAGCGTCGCGCTCGTCATTCAGCTCGATGGCGGCGATGACGAAGTCAACGGTGCCCTGACCCAGCTCGATCAGCAGGTTGTCGAAGGCGATGTCCTTGATGACCAGCTCAGCGCCCATTTCGGCGGCGATGGCCTTGGCCATGGAGACGTCGATGCCCACGATCTGATCCTTGTTATCCTTCAGAATGTGGAACTCAAAGGGAGGGTAGTCGGCGGAGGTGCCCAGAGTGACGGTTTTCTTAGCGTTGTTGGCGTTGCCGCAGGCGCACAGGCTCAGCAGCATGGCGGCAGCCATCAGAACGGCAGCCAGTTTTGCGAATTTTTTCATAGCTATATCCTTCTTTCAGATTGATTTCGTGGGATAATCATACGAAATCGCGAAAGAATATGCAATAGCGACAATGCACAAAGATTTCGGGGTTTCTTTGGGGATTTCAGTCAATTATTTCCCGCGCACACGCGCATACGCGTAAAGAAAGCGGCGGAAAAACCGCTGCTTATTCATTTTCTGCGGAAAAATATGCAAGCATCAGATCTACTACCCTGCCGTAGCTGCGGATGCCCTCGGCCTGCCCGGTGGCCTTGATGAGGGCGTCGTTGGCCTGACTGCCCAGCTGGTTGACCTTGGTGTTTTCAAACCGGGCAAGGCTCCGGTTGAGCACCTGCAGGTCGTGAACGGCTTCGGGGCACAGCTTGTCAAACTGTCGGTGCCAGGCCTCATAGTCACTGGCGTGCAGGGCATTTGCGGAATAAATATAAGCCAAAAGCCAGCCGGAATAGCGAAAACGCAGGTCTTGGCTGTCTTTGCAGGCCAACCAGGCGGCAAAATTGCACTCGGCCTCCGGCCCGATGCCGATGGCGTGTGCCGTTTCGTGGGCGATATTAAAGGGAATATGGGTATCCACCACGTCGGAACTGACGGTGGATTCGGCCGCCCAGGGGAAATAATAGCCCGCCAGATCCACGTAGGACATGATGCGTCCGCCAAACAGACTGCGCTTGACCAGACCGGCTCTGGGACGGTCAAAAACTGCATATTCATTCGCCAGACGAATATATTCCGCCGATACTTGTTTTGCCATAGGGCGGAACCGGCCAAAGTCACAGGTGCCTTCCTCGTTCCGAGGCATCTGTGCTGCCAGCCCGTTGACCTGCTCCACCGTTTGGGCAACGAAAGCTTCCAGCTGGGCGGTGGAATACCTGCCCACCTCCAGCCCCATCTGAGAGGCCAGAGCGGGGGCTGTGTGGTGCACACCGTAGAGAAAAACAAACAGAAAGACGGCGGCGCAGCCTACCCAGAGCAGCCTGCAAAGACCCAGCAGCAGCGCCTGTCTGTCCCTGCGGCGCAGGGTGAGGATCAGCCAAACAAGACTGCCCAGAACCAGTCCGCCGATCATCAGCTCGGACACCGGAATGGGCAAAAGCCCGGTGAAAAAGCCCAGAATTAGAGAGGAAAACCGGGCGATGGAACGAAAAACATCGCTGACGGCGGGGAAAGTACCGCATAGCGTCCAGATCAGCCAGGTCAGCGCCAGCAGACCGCCGCCAAAGAGCAGCCAGCCCCACCATTCCAGCCGGGGTTTGCTGCCCCGGTAGCCCCGGTAACCGGTGGCGCGGCGGGCATCTGATTTGCGGGGCAATCTGGGCAGATGAAAACGGGTTCGGGTGCGGCTCATACCTTCACCTCACCCAGCTCCAGCGCCCGCTGCTGCTTGGATTTGGTGCACAGGGGCAAACAGTAGACTGCCATCAACCGTTGTGCCGTCCGCTGGAGGGCATCCACATCACCCTCAACCAGCTCCAGCTCGATTTCGCACAGGGGCACGGTCAGATCGCCCTTTTCCAACTGTCCCTCGTCCAAACAGAGATGGAAAGTGGTATCCCCCACCCGGCAAAGGCGGGTGCGCCGCAGGAATTTTGCACCGCAGCGAGGAATAAAAACACCACTCAGCAAGGCGTTTTTTGCACTTTCGGGCAGGTCGGGATGGACAGCCAGCTGCGCCGCGCCGGAAACAATATCGGGGGCTTGGCAGTCCAGCTCCAACCGGGCAAGACCCTCCAACGCCGTCTTAAAGGTACATACCGACAGGTCATTTTCCTGCCGCAGACGCAGGGTTTGCTTTCGCGCCCGGAAGGAGCCTGCCGGGTCATCGT
>JAGAVA010000115.1 GCA_017620505.1 Clostridia bacterium | reverse complement strand
GTTCCTCCTATGCACACCATTTTGTATAATAAATCATGTTTCTTTAATAATCATTATAAAACGCAAGCCATATAATTTCAATCGCCATGGTTGCTAAATCTAAAAGCAATAATTATGCAAAAACACAAGCATCGGCTGTGCGACCAATAAAATGATAGCCATCTGTAAACATCAGCATAATGCAAGCCGTTTAACATTCATTTTTCAAAAAGCATTTTGGACAGGCAGAGTGCCTTTTGAAAAATCAATATCTTATTCATTTTTTGCATCAAGAATCGGCTTGCGTTTTCAGAACTCGTGGGTGTCCAACGGGTGTCCAAATCTATCTTTTATAATGCCAAGAATAGGCTTGCTTTCACGCCTATCGCGTGATACAATAAGCGCGAAAATTCCAAAGAAACATTGGAAATACAAGGTTTTTGAAATCAGTGCTATATGGTCGCTGAGTACCGTCACGTTAGCTCAGCTGGATAGAGTGTTTGGCTACGAACCAAAAGGTCAGGGGTTCGAATCCCTTACGCCGTACCAGAAACCCCGATACCCAACAGGGTATCGGGGTTTTTGCTATGTGCGGTAATGGTGAGAAACCCTGCGGGGTGAGACTGGCGCCGCAGCGCTGTTTCGAGGCCAACCGCCGCTTGCGGCGGCTCTTAGGCCGAGATATCCCTTACGCCGTACCAAGTGTGAAAGCACTGAAACTACGAAGTTTCAGTGCTTTTTCTTTTTGCTTTTGGGCTCTTCAAAAGCAAAAAAACGGCTTGCGTACACAAAAAGGTACACAAGCCATTAATTTTTTTGCAGACGCATACAGCAAGCGACAAACCGAACGCGCTTACTTGCTTCCCTCGCGCTCCTGTTTCATTCTGCGGAAATAGGAACTCATTTCATCCGCCAAACCGGAAAGTCGGTTGAGTAGTTTGGAATAGTCCTGAAGCATTTCGTCGTCTTCCGCTTCTTTATACACGATGTCATGGTCAATCTCGCTCCAGCCTTCCTCAAAAAGCGTTCTGCCCTGAATCTCCACATAATAGCCCTTGTATTTGATGGTGTAATGCAGCGAGCGGTAGATGCCGGTGGTGATGATGTCGATCTCCTTGCTGTTGTAGATCTTGCTGTCACCGGTTCGCTTATAGGCCTTGGGGCGTTCCGCGATATAATAATGATCGGGGTCCTCATCAAAGTCATTCAGGCGGTCGTGAATATACTGGTTGGGATCATTTTCAAAGCGATGGGTAATGTAATTATGGAAGTATACCCAATCCTCCCGGTACAGGAAGAACACGCGGATGCCGATCAGGTCGGTGATATACTTATAGAAGTTCGTGTGGTCCAAGGCGCCGAACTTCTTGGGGTTTTCCTTTTTCTTGCGGATTACTTTTTCCAGAAGGTGCCAGGTATCCTTGGTTCGGTAACGGTAGGAATGGATACCGGCTGTTTCAATATCATACAGGAACTCGTCAATAAAGGATTTGCCAAGATCCCACATGGTTCCTTCTAACGCCTTGTATTCTTCGGCAATCAGAGCCAGCTCATCCCAAGTGATATTTGCCGCAAGCAGATCGCTTTCACTCAGGTTGTATTCGGCAAGGAAGGTATTCTTATCCATTAAACTTCACGTTCCTTCGGCATAACAAGATTCATAATGATGGCGGCAAGAAAGACCACCGCGACACAGTTTTCGGCGAAGATGGTGCGGACCATGCTGGGGAAGATGTTAAACATATCAGGAACCTGCGTAAAGCCCAGACCAATACTCAAGGACAGCGCGGCAATGGTGATGTTACGCTGACTAAAACCACAGGAGCCGATCATCTGCAGACCGGAAATGACGATGTTGCCAAACATCATGATGGTACAGCCACCCAGAACAGCTTCAGGCAGCGTGGCCAGAACGGCGCCAAAGGCAGGGAAAACACCTGCCAACAGCAGGATCCCCGCGCCGGTTGCAAGGGTAAAACGATTGATTACTTTGGTCATCGCCAACAATCCCACATTCTGACTGAACGAGGTAATCGGCATACAGCCAAAACAGGCAGACAGCGAGCTGATCAGACCATCACAAGCCAGGCTGCCGGAGATCTCCTTATCGGTAGCCTCACGGCCCAGAACCGTGCTGGTCATGGCCGAGGTGTCACCAATGGTCTCGGTAGCGGAAACAAGGAAGATCATCGCAACCGAAACGATGGCACTCAGATTGAACACAGGCTTGTAGGGCATGATCTGAGGAAGCGAAACCAGAGAGATCCCCTGCAGCGCAGACAGATCCACCTTCCCCATAAACAGCGCGACGATATAGCCCATCACAAGGCCGAACAGAACAGACAGCTGCTTCAAATGGCCCTTTGCAAAAATGTTGAACAGGATGCAGCAGACCAGTGTGATGCTGCCAAGGATCCAGTTCTGGGCACTTCCAAAATCAGCAGCACCCACACCGCCGGCAAAGGAATTGGCGCCGACACTCAGCAGGCTGAAGCCGATGGCAGTAACAACGCAGGCCGAAACGATGGGAGCAATGATTTTACGCCAGTACTTGGCAAATAAGCCAAGGATGCCTTCCATGATGCCGCCTACGATGACAGCCCCAAGGATCGCGCCGTAGCCCCACTTCGGGCCGACATAACAGAATACAGAGACAAACGTGAAACTGATACCCATGACAATGGGCAGCTTTGCCCCCAGTTTCCATACGGTAAACAACTGAACGAGCGTGCCGATACCTGCCATAATCATAGCGGTCTGGATCAGAGAAGCGGTCTCCTGGGTGCTCAGGCCGCAGGCGCCGGTAACGATCATAATGGGAGCGATATTGGCCACAAACATGGCAAGAACATGCTGCAGGCCAAAGGGGATGGACTTCAAAAGAGGCACCTTACCGTCCAGCGTATAAATGTTCTCCATAGAGGCCGCAGCCTTGGTACTCATGTTAGACATTATGCATTCTCCTGTACCCGGAAGGTGATCTTGCCGGTCTCGGCATCCATAGCGTCCACAATGGCCAGAGATTCTACGCGATAGCCCATATTGCGGATGACACGACCACCGATCTGGAAGCCCTTTTCAATGACAATGCCGCAGCCCTCCACGATGGCACCGGCAGACTCAACAATGGAGATCAGACCCTGCAGAGCGCAGCCATTGGCAAGAAAATCGTCAATGATCAGGACGCGCTCGCCTGCATTCAGGAACTTCTTGGACACGATGACCTGATTCTTGTTGCCGTGTGTAAAGGATTCCACCTCGGCTACATACATATCGCCTTCAATATTGATGGACTTGGACTTTTTGGCAAACACCATGGGGACACCGAACTCTCTCGCAACAAAAGCGGCGATACCAATACCGGATGCTTCAATGGTCAGAACCTTGGTAATCTGCTTATCGGCAAAACGGCGCTTGAATTCCCGACCAATCTCTTCCATCAGGCCAATATCCATCTGGTGGTTCAGGAAGCTATCCACTTTCAGCACGTTGCCCGCTTTCACAATCCCATCTTTTACGATGCGTTCTTCCATAAAGTTCATATCTGTCTTCTCCCTCTGCAATGTTTTATGGTTCCAGTTATTATAGAACATACCATAATTTTCAGAAAAAGTAAATGTATGGCTGAGAGAACGCGATTTTGAGACGCTTTTGGATGCTCTACAGATGCGCCGACACAACAAGAGGCGCACATCTCTGTGCGCCTTCCTTTTGTGTACCTTGTTTTCGGGGTAAAAGTATGTTATAATAAATGCGTCAAACACCAGTAATTGCAAGGGTTTTCAAAGGATTCCCCAATGGATTGCCACCGGCGATCCAGCCCCTACGAACCAAAAGGTCAGGGGTTCGAATCCCTTACGCCGTACCAAACCCCGGAACGACAGTTCCGGGGTTTTTGTTTTCATCAGGCAATCAACCTATTATTGGTTCAGACAAGCAGCAAAAAGCCCGCCTTTCGGCGGGCTTTTCTCCTGTTTAGAAGGCGTACTTTTCGGAATACTGCTTGTAGGCCTGCTGGAAGGCCTTGTTTTCGCCAGTCTTGATGGAATCCAGATAATCGTGGCTGTCGTAGCGATCGCTCTCGGCCTCGATGATGGCAACGGCGATGTTGGAGCAGTGGTCGGACACGCGCTCGTAGTTGTTGAGCACGTCGGCCAGTACAAAACCCATCTCGATGGTGCAGCGGCCCTCGTTCAGACGCTTCAGGTGAGCGGAGCGTGCCTGCCGGATCAGATTGTCGATGACCTGCTCCAGAGGCTCCACCTGAGAGGCCAGTTCCAGATTGTTCTCCTGATAAGCGCGGCAGGTGAGCAGCAGGATCTCGTTGATGGCTTCCTTGAGCACAGCCAGCTGGGCTGCAGCGTCGACAGAAAACTGCTGGCCTTTGGCCTGCTTTTCCTTGGCGGAATCCAACAGGTTCATGGCGTGGTCGCCCAGACGCTCGAAGTCGCCGATGACGTGCTGCATCTTGAACCGCTGGCGACTGTCGTGGTCAGACAAGCCCCGGCCAGAGATCTGGGTCAGGTACTGGCCCAGGCGGTCCTCATACATATCCAGTGTCTCTTCACCTTCCACCAGAGAGGAAGCGCCGGCCTCGGTATAGGTATCCAGCAGGTCAATGGCGGTCTGCACCGCATAGGTTGCGGCGACGGCCATATGCTCGGTCAGCGTATTGCAGGCGGTGACAGCCATGGCGGGGATGGACAGCACGCGGGCGTCCAGCAGCTCGTCCTTGACCGCCACAGTATCGCTGGCCTTTTCCTGGATAACCCTGTCGGCGATTTTCACCAGATACTTGGAGAAGGGCAGCAGCATGAAGGTGGTGCAGATGTTGAAGATACTGTGACAGATTGCGATACCGGCGGGATCAATGGTGCCGGCAAAGAAGAGGGCCACCGGCTCGATCAGCGTGCTGGCTGCCAGATAAGCGATGAGGAAGATGACCGTACCGATCAAGTTAAAGGTGATGTGGATGATACTGACCTTGCGGGCAGAGCGATTTGTGCCGATAGAGGACAGCACCGAGGTGACGCAGGTGCCGATGTTCTGACCCATGATGATGGGGAAGGCGGCACTGTAGGTGATGACACCGGTCAGGGACAGTGCCTGCAGAATACCCACAGAGGCCGAGGAGCTCTGTATGACAGCGGTGAGCACAGCGCCCACCAGCACGCCCAGCAGAGGATTCTGGAACTTGGTGAACAGATCGGCAAAGCCGGGCATATCCTTCAGAGGCTCCACGGCACCGGACATCATGTTCATACCATACATCAGAACGGTAAAGCCCAGCAGAATGGATCCCAGGTCCTTCTTCTTCTGGGTCTTGCCCGCCATGATGCACAGAATGCCGATCATGGCCAGCACCAGAGAGAAGTTTTTGGGCTTGAGCATCTGCATGAAGATGCCGCTGCCGTCCAGACTGACCAGGCTGAGCAGCCAGGCGGTGATGGTGGTGCCGATGTTGGCGCCCATGATGACGCCTACGCTCTGCTGCAGCGCCATGATGCCCGAGTTGACCAGACCCACCAACATGACGGTGACGGCCGAAGAGCTCTGGATCACCGCCGTGACCAGTGCACCGAACAGCATACCCTTGATGGGGCTGGAGGTCATAGAACGGAGAATGCCCTCCAGCTTGCCGCCGGCAAGCTTTTCAAGACCTACCGACATAACGTTCATACCGTAGAGGAACAGCGCCAGGCCGCCGCCCAGCGCAAGGATATCAAACAGATCCATAGCGTTTCTTCCTTTATTTCTCGATTTTACACAGTTTTTCCTTTTACGCTGAAAAGTATAACACAGTTTCTGTAAAGACCCAAGCGGAATCGGGTGAAACCTTGGTAAAATTCCGCTGCCTTTTTGTAAAATCCAGGTTAAATGGAAAAAAGCGCCCCCTCGGCTGAGGGGGCGCAAAGACAAAAAACTTAAGCCACCAGGAAGAACTTGATCAGGAAGATCAGGGACAGCACATAGGTCAGGGCAGAGACCTCCTTGGCCTTGCCGGTGACCATCTTCATGATGGTGTAGGTGATCAGTGCCAGACCGATGCCGTGACCGATGGAGCCGGAAACGGGCATGGCCAGCAGCATGATGCACACGGGCAGCAGCTGGGTCATGTCGCCGAAGTTGATGTGCTTCAGATTGCCCAGCATCAGGATACCGACATAGATCAGAGCAGAAGAGGTAGCGGCTGCGGGAATGATGGCAGCGATGGGGGCGATGAACATGGACAGCAGGAACATCACACCAACGGTCAGGGCGGTCAGGCCGGTACGGCCGCCAGCCTCGACACCGGCTGCGGATTCCACGAAAGTGGTGACGGTGGAAGTACCGGTCAGAGAACCAACGGTGGTACCAACGGCGTCAGCCAGCAGAGCTTCCTTCATCTGAGGCATATTGCCATCCTTGTCCAGCATACCGGCGCGGCTGGCAGTACCAACCAGAGTGCCGATGGTGTCGAACATATCAATAATGCAGAAGGTGACGATCAGGGTAATAACGGTGAACCAGCCGATCTGAGCAAAGCCGGCGAAGTTCAGCTTGAACAGGGTGGTCTGCGCCATATCAGCGAAGGGAGGCACAAAGGAAGCGGTGGCCAGAGAGGCGAAGGGGTTGGTGCCCAGCACGGCAAAGGAACCGATCCAGTAGACCACGGAGGCGGCCAGCATACCCAGCAGAACAGAGCCCTTGACCTTCTTGTGATCCAGTGCCACGATGACGAACAGGCCGATGAACATGGTGATGACGGTCAGCACCATCTGGGTGTAACCGGCGTCGCCCATGTTGCCCTTAATGACGCTGGGGGTCAGAGCGCCAAAGAAGTCGCGCATCACATAGAAAGGAGTGGTAAAGCCGTTGCCCTCGGCATAGATGCCCACGTTGGAGCCCAGGCCGATGTTCATCAGCATCAGACCGATGGCAGGGCCAATGCCCAGGCGCACACCCAGGGGGATGGCTTCCACGATCTTCTCACGGATGTTGAAGATGGACAGGATGATGAAGACGATACCTTCTACCAGGATGATGATCAGCGCAGACTGGAAGGATTCCAAATAGCTCATGCCGGTCATACCAACGATGTTGGAAACAACCAGAGCGAAGAAGCTGTTCAGGCCCATGCCGGGTGCCATGGCGAAAGGCTTGTTGGCCAGGAAGGCCATGGTGATACAGCCGATGCCGGTGGCGATACAGGTGGCCAGGAACACGCCGTTCCACAGGGCAGAACCGGTATCAAAGTTGGTCAGCAGGTTGGGGTTCAGTGCGATGATGTAGGCCATAGTCATGAAAGTGGACAGACCGGCCAGGATCTCGGTGCGGACGGTAGTGCCGTTTTGCTTGAGCTTAAAGAATTTTTCCATAAGACTCATTTCCTCCCTTAAAGAGTTGAATTGGTGATGATTCCATCACCCTTTCAGTTTACCCAATTCGACGGAATTTTGCAATAGGGCACAGGAAATTTTGCCATTGCCTTGCATTTGACTTTTTTCTTGATAAGATTATAATGTACTTGGAATTTACAACAGAAAAGAGGCTGTTTTTATGCATCATACCATGACCATCGCCGGACTGGAGCGCAACCTGCCCCTGTGCCGGGTGACCGACGACCTGTATATCGGCGCTTTTGTCATTTTCGGCGATGCCCCGCTGACGGTGGCCTGTGCCGCAGAGCTGCTGAAAAAGGCCCCCGAATACGACTACCTGATCACCGCAGAAGCAAAGGGCATCCCTCTGGCTCACGAAATGGCCCGCCAGCACGGCGACGCCGACTATTTCATCGCCCGCAAGCACACCAAGCTGTATATGACCTCGGTGTTTGAGTCCTCGGTCCGCTCTATCACCACCGATGCCGAGCAGCACCTGTATCTGGACGGCAAGGATGCCGAAAAGATGAAGGGCAAGAAGATCCTCATCGTAGACGACGTCATCTCCACCGGCGAATCCCTCCGGGCGCTGGAGGTGCTGGTGGAAAAGGCCGGCGGCATCATCTGCGGCAGAATGGCCATTCTGGCCGAGGGCGACGCACAGACCCGCCCCGACCTGATCTATCTGGAAAAGCTGCCGGTGTTCAACGCCGACGGCAGCATCAAGGGCTGATAATTATGAAAAGGAGTGCTTCGGCACTCCTTTTTTGCTGGAAATTTCCCACAAAAGCGCGGTTTTCTGTTGTTTTTTATCGAAAAACTTGCTATGATGCTTTTGTTGAGTAAATTTTTCTTTCCGGAAGGAGAACACAACTATGAAATACGATCTGCAGGCGCTGGATGCCGCTCTGGCAAAGCGCATCAAAGAGAAGAAGCTGCCCGGCGTTACCGTGTGCATCCGCGGTCCCGAAGGCGTCATCTTTGAAAAGGGTTACGGCTTCGGCGACGAAGGCGGCAAAGTCCCCATGAACGAGCACACCATCATGGGCATCGCCTCCATGAGTAAGTCCACCGTTACTCTGGCACTGTGCATTCTGGCCGCTGAGGGCAAGTTTGACTGGAACGATCCCGTTTCCAAGTACTTCCCCAACTTTGAGCTGAAGGGCAGCCCCAAGGATGCCGTCACCTGCCATCATCTGGCCTGCCACACCGCCGGTATCCCTCCCATGGAGCCTCTGGAGTGGTCCATCGCACAGAACACCCTGGGCCGTGACGGTGAGTGGGTACGGGCCATGCGCGCCTCTGCTCCCAACAAGATGGACAAGATCGAGCAGATCATCGACTATATCGCCGAGGGCAAGTACAAGACCCTGGGCGGCCCCGGCGAGTATATGAGTTATTCCAACGAGGGCTACGCCATCCTGTGCTACATCTTTGACAAGGCCGCAGGTCAGCCTCTGGAGCAGTTCCTCACCGAGCGCGTTTTCCATCCCATGGGTATGTTCCGCACCGTTCTGGACGAGGATTGCAGTGAAGCCAAGAAGCTGGCTGCCGACGGCAACATCACCCGTCTGTGGGAGCGGGATGAAGAGGGCAACTTCTCGGTGGATGACAACTGGGGCATTCTGCCTCCCTTCCGCAGCTGCGCCTGCGTCAAGTCTACCGCCCACGATTTCGCCCGCTACTATCAGTGCCTGTCCAACCACGGCGTCATCGACGGCGTTCAGGCCATTCCTGCCGCTGCCGCCGACATGATGTGCGGCCCCCAGTTCCCCCTGGGCGAGAAGGCTTACTACTGCTACGGCCTGAACAAGCGTCTGTGGCACGGTCACACCATCTGCGAGCACTCCGGCGGTCTGCACGGCGTTTCCACCCACGGCTGCTACCTGCTGGGTGAAAACTACAGCTATGTTGCTTTCTGCAACGAGGGCGATCAGGACACCGACGATCTGTGCTGGATGATGGGCAATATGCTGATGGGCCGTCCTCTGGAAGAGGAGCAGGTCTGGCTGCATCCCTCCGGCGAGCAGTTCTCCCAGCCCGAAATGCTGGAAGGCAAGTACACCTGCCACGAGGGTATTCCCGTGGACTTCGAGGTGTTCACCGAGGAAGGTAAGCTGAAGGTCAAGCGTCCTCTGGGCGTATACGATCTGGTGCACTGCGGTGAGACCTGGTTCCAGATCTTCAACAAGGCCGGTCAGCGCTGCGGCCGCTGCCACTTCTGGGTGCGTGACGGCAAGGCCTGGGGCGTTCAGGTCTACACCCGCGTCTATCAGAGAGCCGAATAATCACACAAAGCTTCAAAGGGTCTGCTGCGGCAGACCCTTTTTCATTTGACAAAATCCTGTTTTTATTGTAGATTAAAAAGACTATGTGTCCAAAAGGAGTATTTTATGGATAAGAAACGCAACTTCACCAGCCGGTGGGGCTTTATCCTATCGGCGGTAGGTTCTGCCGTGGGTATGGCCAACGTATGGGGCTTCCCCGCAAAAATGGGCGCCAACGGCGGCTTCGCCTTTCTGGTGGCCTATCTGTTTTTTGTCGCCCTGTTCAGCGTAGTGGGTCTGTCGGCTGAATACGCCATTGGCCGCCGTTCCCGCACCGGCACTTTGGGTTCTTACCGCAATGCCTGGGCTTCCCGCAGTGAAAAGCTGGGCAAGGCCGGCGGCGCTCTGGGCTGGCTGCCTCTGGCAGGCTCCATGTGCATTGCCCTGGGCTATGCCGTCATCATCTCTTACGTACTCAAAGCCCTCTTTGACTCGGTCACCGGCAATCTGATGACTGTGGACACCGGTGCATGGTTCGGTGCTTTTTCGGGCAATGACTATTCGGTGATCCCCTTCCACATCATCGTGGTGGTGGGTACCCTGCTGACCCTGCTGATGGGTGCCAAGAGCATCGAAAAGACCAACAAGATCATGATGCCGGTATTCTTTATCATCTTTGCCGTTCTGGCCGTCCGTGTGGCCTTCCTGCCCGGCGCTGTCGAGGGTTACAAGTTCATGTTCACCCCCCGGTGGGAGGCTCTGGCCGATCCCATGACCTGGGTGTGGGCCATGGGACAGGCTTTCTTCTCTCTGTCGGTCACCGGCAGCGGCATGATCGTCTACGGCGCTTATCTGGACGACAAGGAGGACGTGGTAAAGGTGGCCACCCGTACCGCTGTCTTTGACACCATCGCCGCCATGACGGCTGCCCTGGTCATCATCCCCGCCTGCTTTGCTTACGGTCTGGACGTGGGCGCAGGCCCCGCCCTGCTGTTTGTCACCCTGCCCCGCATCTTGCAGGACATCCCCTTCGGTCAGCTGTTCGCCATCATTCTCTACACCGCCATGGTGTTTGCCGGTGTCAGCTCCCTGCAGAATATGTTTGAGGCCGTGGGCGAGTCGCTGGAGCATCGCTTCCCCAAGCTGTCCCGCAAGATGGTGCTGGTGCTGCTGGCGATTATCTGCCTGGGCTTCGGCCTGCACATGGAGCCCATCGCCAAGTGGGGTCCCTGGATGGACATCGTTTCCATCTATATCATCCCCATCGGTGCCACTCTGGGTGCCATCTCCTGGTTCTGGGTCATGAAGAAGAAGGACCTGCTGAGCGAGATCAACAAGGGCGTGTCCAAGCCCCACGGAAGTCTGTGGTATCTGTCGGGCAAGCTGCTGTATGTGGCCTGCGCCACCATTCTGTGCTGTGTGGCTCTGTTCATGAAGATCGCCTTCTAAAAACGAGCATAAAAAAAGCACCCTCGCGGGTGCTTTTTTGTTATCCGAAAAAGGCGCTGAGGGCAGGTACGGCCTGAATGATGGCGCACAGGATGGGGGCGATCACGATGGCAGGCAGATAATCGGCCACCTTGATCTTGGTGATGCCCATCAGATTCAGGCCAAGACCCACGATGAGCAGCGAACCGGCGCAGACGATCTCATTGATGGCGGCGGCGGTGAGCAAAGGCTGCAGCACACCGGCCAAAAGCACGATGCCGCCCTGGAAAACAAGTACGAAGGCGGCGGCAAACATGACGCCGATACCCAGACTGACCGCCAGCATAGCGGAAGAGATCAGATCGAGCACCGATTTGGTGAGCAGCATCTCATAATCCCCCGTCAGACCGGCGTTCAGCGAGCCCACGATGGTCATGGCACCCACACAAAACAGCAGGCAGGCGGTAACAAAGCCCTGGGCGATGGAGACCTTTTCTCCCTCATGGGAAAACTTGTTCTCGATCCACTTGCCCAGACGGTTGATGCCGCCGTCGATGTCCAGCGCCGTGCCGATGATGGCGCCCAGCACCATGGACAGGATCAGAACGATGGTGTTTTCGCCCTTGAGCGTGCCGGAAATGCCGATATAGAGGGTGCACATACCGATGCCCAGCATGACGGCATCTGCCAGCCGCTTGGGAATGCCTTTTTTACACAAAAGACCTACCGTACTGCCGATGAGCACGGTGATCACGTTGACGATAACGGCAAACACAGGCTCAATCCTTCTTTCTTGCCAGCTCCATCAGATCGCCGTAGCGCTCCATGATATAACCGTAATTCTCCGGCTTGTGGGGCAGCAGGCACTTGGAGCAGTCCTTGATGCCGTCCTCGGTATAGGTAAAGCCGCCGCCGCACTTGTCGCCCAGGGCGTACAGGGGGCAGTAGCAGAACAGGCAGTTGAACTTGCTGTCGTCCGCCACCGGATGACAGGGGAAGAACTCACATTCCCGATGCTGGAAAAAGGCGTATTTTTTGCCTTCCCAATAAGGTTTATCAGACATAATCAGACCTCCTTGGTGGTAATGGAAACAGCATACCACTTTATCGTGTAAAAGTAAAGGGGGCTGCTATTGTTCGGCACAGCGGCTTCTCCGTCAAAGGAGCCGAGCTATGCTCGGCCTACGGAATTTGTTTTTAGCCGTGATCTGTGTGATCATGGGTAAAAACTTCCTCTCTTTCATTGTCGAAAAGAACCCAGCGAAGCGGTTCTTTTGACAGTTGCAGAAAGGGGGCTATCTTTTCTGAAATTTTGTGTTATAATAGATTTGTTTGAGAATTTTTACCCTGAAAAGGAGTGTTTTTCTTATGAGCGCTGAAAACTGCACCCATAACTGTTCCACCTGCGGCGAGAACTGTGCTTCCCGCACCGAGCCCCAGGATCTGATCGCCCCTCTGGCTGAGGGCGCTTCCGTCAAGCACGTCTATGCCGTCGTCAGCGGCAAGGGCGGCGTTGGCAAGTCTCTGGTCACCTCTCTGCTGGGCGCACAGACCCAGCTGCGCGGCTATAACACCGCCATTCTGGACGCCGACGTTACCGGCCCCTCCATCCCCCAGTCCTTTGGCGTGCACGGTCATGCCCAGGGCTGCGACGGCGGTATCCTGCCTGCCGTTTCCAAGTCCGGCCTGCAGATGATGAGCGTCAACCTGCTGCTGGAAAACGAGTCCGACCCCGTGGTCTGGCGCGGCCCCGTCATCGCCGGCGCTGTCAAGCAGTTCTGGAGCGAAGTCCTGTGGGATGACGTGGAGTATATGTATGTGGATATGCCTCCCGGCACCGGCGACGTGCCCCTGACCGTCTTCCAGTCCCTGCCCATCGAGGGCATCATCATCGTCACCACCCCTCAGGAGCTGGTGGGCATGATCGTGGAAAAGGCCGTCAAGATGGCTAAGATGATGAACGTCCCCGTTGTGGGCATCGTGGAGAACATGAGCTACTTCCAGTGCCCCGACTGCGGCGGTCAGCACTACATCTATGGCCCCAGCCGCGTACAGGAAAAGGCCCAGCAGTACGGCATCCCCTATATGGCAAAGATCCCCGTAGATCCCGCCATCACTGCCGCTGTTGACCACGGCATGATCGAGACTGTTCACGCCCCCTTTATGGACGATCTGCTGAACGGTCTGCTGAACAAGTAAAGACGTTTTTGCGGCCTGCATTTTCGCAGGCCGCTTTCCCTCTGGAAAGGAGCTTTTCCTATGTCCAAACAATCGGTCAATCTGCTGGAAGGCGACATT
>JAGAVA010000114.1 GCA_017620505.1 Clostridia bacterium | reverse complement strand
TGATCTGGCTGATGCAGGGCATGATGCGGGCCGACCACAAGTTCTATAAGGCACACGGGCAGTACGACTTCCCCCAGAAGCAGTGGCCCACCATGCTGAAAATGTACGCCGTGGGGGCGCTGCTGGCAAACCCCAAGGTACTTGCCAAAATGGGCAACAAAATGAATGAGGGCATGATCGCGCCCTACAAGAAAGTGCTGAAAAAATAAGGACTGTAAAGAAAAAGGGCTGTCACCGGTTTGGTGACAGCCTTTCTTTTTATTCGGGGCGTCGGGGACGCCGCCCCCTACACGCCTTACTATCATTTTTTTAACCTCACTTTCTTTGTATTTACGACACCTTTCACATAAATTTTATTTCTTCCCACCTCCATACAAATCCCCCAGATACAAAATAACCACGGATAACTGTAGACATCCCCTAATCGATTGAGAATATCCAATAAGATTAACGAGACATTTCTGCTGTCGACCACCATTCTCATGATGCGCGCCGACCATACCACCAAAACACTTACCACGGAAACGACCATCATTATTTTATAGCGAAGCTTATGTTTTGTCTGTATGTTAAGAAGTGAGGCAATCCTAAATCCACATATTAGCATGGATACCGGAAAGAGATAAATCCCTACCAAATAACGAAATACATAACTGCTTCGACTGATGAAATCTGTTTCGGAATGGCGATATTGCTGACAAATCTGCATAAGTACTGTTAAAACCAAAAAAACGCCAATGGTTACCACACCTGTGCGGATCAGGGCCTCTTTGCGCTGTTCTTCTTCACCTTTGGACACATTGGCCCCGTACAGAACTGCCATCAACTCCACCCCAAAACATTCTGCGATGCGCTCTAAAGTTTGAATGTCGGGCTGGGTCTTGCCGTTTTCCCACAAAGATACCGTCTGCCGGGTGACGAACAGCTTTTCGGCCATTTGCTCCTGGGTCAGCCCGGCCTGCTGCCGCAGACGCTTGATATTTTTCGATATGGACGTGTTCATGGACTCACCTCCTGAGAACAGCATAGCAAAAACCGGGGAAAAAGTCACGCAAGAGATGCTTGCGCAAGTTCTCTCCCTCCGTCATGGCTTACGCCATGCCACCTCCCTCGTCAGAGGGAGGCAAAAAGCCGCGTTGCAAAATGCAAGCCTGTCATTGCGAACCGTTCGGTAGAACGGTGTGGCAATCCGTTTTCCTATGGAGGAGAGGGCGGATTCCCACGCCAGTGTGATCACTGGCTCGGAATGACGAAGACTGTGTGCGTTTTGCAACGCGGCTTTGTTGTTTATTTGCTCAAATCTATGAGATTCTTGTAAAAATCCACCGCGCCGGGCAGGCAGTCTACCGAGATATTCTCGTTCAGGCCGTGCATACCCTTCATCTGCTCGGGTCCGTAAATGACGGGGGCAAAGCGGATGCAGCTGTCGCAGATGCCCTGCCAGAAGGTGCAGTCGGTGGCGCCGGTCATCACATAGGGGCTGGCGGGCAAACCGGGGAAGGTCTTGTCAATGGCGGCCATTACCTGCTGCCAGGGTTCGCCGTGGATGTCCACCGGGGGCGTAAAGTCGCCGCCCTCCTCCACTTCCATCTCCAGACCGTATTGTTCGGCCCGCTGACGGATGAGGGCAAGGCTCTCCTCCATGCCCTGATGGGGGATGAAGCGCAGGTTGGCCCACAGGTTGGCCTCCTGGGGCAGCACGTTGCAGGCATCACTGCCCTTCTGCATGGTGAAAGCGCAGGTGGTCTGCAGCATGGCGGCGGCCTGTCCCGAAACGAAGGGCATGGCGATCTTGAGCACCGGCCCAAACAGCCACAGGTTGCCGAACAGCAGCTTCATGGGGAAGGTGGCGTAGGGCGCCAGCGCCGTAAACATGGCAGCTACCTCGGGCATGATCTTCTTTTGGAAGGGAGAATGTTTCTCCATGCTGTCGGCAAAGGCCGCAAGGCGGGCGATGGGCGACTTTCGGGGCGGTGCGGAGGCGTGTCCGCCCGAAGAGCGGGCGGTGAACTTCACGTTGGCCTTGCCCTTTTCAAACACGCCCACCATGGCGTAGTTGCCGTTGACGCCGCCGATGGGGTTCTGAATGATGGCGCCGCCCTCGTCGCAGACCAGATAGGGCTTGACGCCCCGGCGGGTCATTTCGTTGACCAGCATGGTGGCACCCGGGCCGCCCACCTCTTCGGTGCAGGAGGAGGCCATATAGACATCCTGCTGGGGGGTGTAGCCCTGCTCCAGCAGTTCTTCACAGGCCTGGAAAAAGGCCATGACCGAGGCCTTGGTGTCGGCAGTGCCGCGCCCCCAGACCTTGCCGTCGGCAATGTCCCCCGAGAAAGGCTCGTGCTCCCACACACCCTCGGCGGGCACCACGTCCTGATGGCTCATAAGGACGATGGGCTTGTCGTGCCGTTCGCCCTTCCAGTAAAAGAGCAGGCTGCCCTCCAGCTCGGTCTTTTCCAGATGCTGATGCACCAGAGGGAACAGCTCCTCCAGCACCTTGTGGAAGCCCAGAAACTTCTCCCGCTGCAGGTCATCGGGACGGGAAACCGTCTCGTATTGGATCATTTTGGACAGCTTTTGGGCGTGCGTTTCTGCCCGGGGATCGGCCTTGGGCTGATAATCGGAGGTTTTGGAGGGCATCAGCAGGGTGCGCACAACGGCGATGACCAGCAGTGCCACAAGCAGCGCCAAAACTGCCAGAAGGGCATACAGAAGGTAGATCATTTGGCACTTCCCTTCTTGTGCAGCAGGAAGGCCACGCCGATGGCGATGGCACCCGAGGGCAGCACCATAAAGCTGGTGGAGCCTGCCAGCGAGGGCACCAGAATGAACAGCAGCGCCATGGTCAGCAGGGGCAGCGCCGCGATCTTCAGGTTGCCGCGGTAATATTTATAGGCCATGGCGCCGAACAGAGCGGGCACCACATTGTCAAAAGCGGGCTGCAGGGCAGGTGCCTGCAGGATGGGCTGCAGGGGGATGAGTGCCACCACACCGGCTGCCAGCACCAGAATGGTCACCAGCGAGGAAGTGGCGATAGACAGGGTGGAAATGATTTCGTTTTCCGGGGTGCCGGTCTTGGCATCCACCATGTCCCGGGCGTTCATGGCGCAGGGGATCTTCATGTTGATCAGATTGCCGGTGATAAAGGCCAGATAGCCGCCGCCGGCACCCAGCATGGGGGTATAAACCAGATATTCGGCAACACAGCTGACGGCCCACACCAGACCGCAGGCCAAAAAGCCCCGGGCCACGGCCCCCAGATCGGGCATGGCGCCCAGATACAGACCCATGACAAAGGGTGCGGCAATGAGCATCACCAGTGTGATGATACAGGCCAGTCTGCCAAAGAGATGGGTGCGCTCGTTATAAAGTTCAAACAGGCTCTTCTTTTCCAGTTCGTTCATCTTACGCACCTCCTTACAGTAATCCGTTGAGCACAACAGCTGCCGCCATACCGGCGATCATGCTGCCGGCGATGGAGAAGTTTTCCACCCAGGCGGCGTTTTTCTTTTCTGCCAGCCAGACAAACAGCGCCATGACGGCACCGGACACCGCCACCACCGCCAGAGGCAGCCAGGAGCCTCCGAAGGAGAACAGGCCGCTGCCCGAAACAAACTTGCCCAGATAGCTGCCGATGTAGGCCGAAACCAGACCGATGAACATGGCGGTCATGGCAAGGTCGCCAAAGCCGCCGCCCGTGCCGCCGGACTTTCCGGCCTTGGGGGTCTGGAGCTTTTTCAGGTACTTTTTGTTGAAGAGAATGGACATCAGCATGCCCCACATGATGCACAGGCTCATGAGCAGGGCGATGGTGGTAAAGCCCTGGGCGGTCATATGGGTGGCGTTCAGACCGGGCAGACCGGCAGCCTCGGCTGCGGCCTCGGCAACCTGGGTCTCATAGTGCAGCGCGCCGATGACCGACAAACGCAGCCAGGGCCAGGGTGTGCCCAGACTGCCTGCCAGAGCGATGACACCCAGCAGAATGCCCACCGAGGGCAGCACGGCAAAGGTGGCGCTGGACACCACGGCCCGCTTCATTTTGGTCTTATCCATGCCAATGGCAAGGCCGGCCTTCCATGCCCGAAGGGCAAAAAACACGCACACCAGCGCTACAAAGCCGATGATGGTGCCGCAGATCAGGTACATGACCGGACTGTTCAGTTGAGAAAGAATGGTCATAAGGGTCTTCCTTTCGGTTATCAGATTGCAAAAATTATACCATATCTTTGCGTTTTTTACTATCCCCTGCCCCATTTTCTTGATTTCTGCCCCATTTTTTGCTATGCTAAAGGCAGAAATTCACCCGGAGGCGATCCCTATGACTCGTGAAACCGCAAAATACGCACAGAAATACATTGACAAGGCGCTGGAAATGGGCGCCACAGACGCCGTGTTCTTTGACGCATCCCAGATCTGCTGGGACAGCCGCACCCTGCTGAAATGTATGTACGGCTGCACCGACTGGGGCAAAAATCACACCTGCCCTTCCCGCCCTCACAATCCCTCCATGGCTGAAATGAAGGAGATGTTCTCCCGCTACCGCTGGGGTATCATCATCCATACCAAGGAGAAGAATCTCTCCCAGAAGATCTCGCTGGCGGTGGAGGGGGAAGCCTTCCACGACGGCTATTACTTCGCCATGTCCCTGTCCGACTGCGGCCTGTGCAAGGAGTGCGCCGCCGTTCAGTGCGAGGACTGCCGCTTCCAGCAGATGTCCCGTCCCGCCTTCCACAGCGTGGGCATCGATGTGTTCAAGACGGTGCGGCAGATGGGTCTGCCCATCGAGACGCTGCCCAGCCGGGACTATCCCGACCAGAACTGGTACAGCGCCGTGTTTGTAGAATAAACCGTGAAAGGAGCGTTTTTTATGGCAAAAGACATCATCTGGACCGACCGCAAGCGCATCATCTTCGGTCTGCCCTGGACCTTCACCAAATACATCCTCACCAAGGAAAAGCTGCTGGTGGAAACCGGTATCCTCAACAAGGACCAGGAGGAGATCCGGCTTTACCGCATTATGGACATGACCCTCAGACGCTCTCTGTGGCAGCGTTTGTTTGGCCTTGGCACCATCCACTGCTGCACCGCCGACAAGAGCTCCCCCGAGCTGGACATCAAGTGGATCCCCGACTCGGAAAACGTCAAGGAGCTGCTGTCCGACCTGGTGGAAGCCGAGCGTATGGAAAAGCGGGTCTCCAGCCGGGAGTTTTTCTCTGACAGTGACGGCGATCTGGACGACGACGGCGAGCTGGATCATTAAAAATTGCAAAAAGAAAGTCCTCCGGAGCCATTCCGGAGGACTTTTTGTTGCTTTATTTGCCGCAGGAGCAGTTTTTCGAGCCGCAGGTCTTGGCGTGGGGACAGCCTACGCACTTCTGACCGCTCTTTTTGGCCTTGTAGACATACAGGCCGGCCAGTGCCAGCACGGCGGCAACCACCAGGATAATGATCAGGTCGGTCATGGCTTACTTCCCTGCCTTGACGGCCTTGTCGGCGCGGATGCACAGCCAGACTACAACAGCCACCATGGCAGCCACGGCGATCAGACCGGGCAGGAAGCCGGCACCAAAGGCACCGGTGGTGATCAGCGTGCCGATCTGGTACACCAAAAATCCCACGGTAAAGCCGGTGCCCATCTGCAAAGCCACGCCGCCCCAGAACCACTTGCGGTCATTGATCTCAGAGTTCATCGCGCCCAGTGCTGCAAAGCAGGGAGGAGTGAACAGGTTGAACATCAGATAAGCTAACGCTGCCACCTTGGTGATGGCCATGATGCCGGCAACTTCAGCACCGGCACCTTCCATCATGGCCAGTTCTTCGGTGTCGATCAGGTTTTCCAGACCCACGAAGCAAACGGCCAGGGTGCCCACCACGTTTTCCTTGGCGATGAAGCCGGTGACGGCGGCGGCGGCCAGCTGCCAGGACAGGACGCCCACCACGGGCACCAGCAGATAAGCAAAGGGGCCGGCGATGGAAGCCAGAATGGAGTCGGAGGCCACTTCGGCCACGTCAAAGCTCCAGGTGAAGGTCTGCATGATCTGCACAACGGTGTTGCACAGCAGAATGATGGTGAAGGCCTTGACGATGAAGGCCCAACCCCGGGAGCACATATCCTTGACGGCACGCACCAGAGAGGGAACCTTATACTCGGGCAGTTCCATGATGAAGAAGGACTTCTTGCCCTTGTTGCCGGTGATCTTGTTCACCAGCAGAGCGCCCACCAGAATCAGGGCGATACCCACAAAGTACATCAGAGTGCCCACCCAGGCGGCATCCTCAAAGAATGCACCTGCAAACAGGCCGATGACGGGCAGCTTTGCGCCGCAGGGCATGAAGGGTGCCAGCATGGCGGTGGCACGGCGCTCCCGCTCGTTGCGGATGGTGCGGCAGGCCATAACGCCGGGGATGGCGCAGCCGGTGCCGATGACAAAGGGAATGACCGACTTACCCGACAGGCCCACCTTCTTGAAGATGGGATCCAGAACCACGGTGGCGCGAGCCATGTAGCCGCAGTCCTCCAGCAGGGAGATCAGGAAATACATGACCATGACCAGGGGCAGGAAGCCGATAACGGCGATGACACCGCCGATGACGCCATCCACCAGCAGAGCCTGCAGGATGGGGGCAGCGCCCGAGACCAGCTCACCGACCCAGCCCTGGAAGCCTTCCAGCCAGGCAACCAGCGTATCGGCGATCCAGGGGCCAACGGAGGCCTGGGAGATGTTGAACACCAGGAACATGACCACGGCGAAGATCAACAGGCCGATGACAGGATGGGTCAGAACGGCGTCGATTTTATCCTGGCTGTTCTTGTCCTTGGTCTGAACCTTACGGGTCTCCACGGAGGAAACGATCTGGTTGACAAAGGCGAAGC
>JAGAVA010000012.1 GCA_017620505.1 Clostridia bacterium | reverse complement strand
GGAACTGTGGGTTCTAAAAATTTCCACGCTCTGACTGGCAGAGGGCAGTACGCACCAAGTACACGAAACGGATACCTGCTCTACGTACAAATCTTTTCTGTAGGAGCCTGCGGCGCGGTACTTTCCATTACGGGAAAGTACCCAAAGCGTAGCAAGAGGGGTGTTTCGAATCCCCCCTCTTGCATCTCCCCGCAACGACTCCTCAAGCGCCGGAGGGCTCGTTACTCGGTGTATCTCGGAAAGATTTTATAAAATAGTTTAACTTCAAAAAAGCACCCGTTCGGGTGCTTTTCTTGTATTCTTACAGGGGATTTGCCGAGATCTTGGCGAAGCGTCTGGGGTACTGGCCCATGGTCTTGGCAGTCTTGCGGATCACCAGGATCTGATGGGGATAATCCATGCCTGCGATCTGGTACTCTTTGGCGTCCTCCAGCTTGCCGCCCAGAGCCCGGATGGCAGAGCGACCCTGCTCGATCTCCTGTTCGGCGGCTTCATTTTTGGACTTGAGGGGCAGAAACAGGCCGCCCACCTTCAGATAAGGCAGGCACAACTCGGAAAGGATGTTCAGCGGTGCCACCGCACGGGACACCACGATGTCAAAGCTCTCCCGCACGCCTTTTTTCTGGATGTATTCTTCAGCACGGCCGGTGACGGCGGTGATGGGAATGTTCAGGGCATCGCAGCTTTCCTCGATGAACTTGATGCGCTTGCCCGTGCTGTCCAGCGGGGTGATGTCAAAATTGGGATCGTAGCACTTGAGGGGCATGGAGGGGAAGCCGGGGCCGCAGCCGATGTCCAGCACCTTTTTGCCCTTAAATTCGGTGACCGTCAGCAAAAACAGACAGTCCAGCATATGCCGCCGGGCGATCTCCTCGGGCTCGGTGACGGCGGTCAGGTTCATCACCCGGTTTTTTTCGATGAGGGCGTCGGAAAAGCGCTCCATGCGAGTGACGGCCTCGTCGGTGATGGGCAGATTCCATTCATTACAGCCGTTTTTTACGATTTCAGCAAAAGTCATTTGGAAGACTCCTCTCTGTGAGAAAGATACACCATCAGGGCACCCACATCGGCAGGGGAAACACCGCTGATGCGTCCGGCCTGACCCAGGGTTTCGGGTCGGACGGCCTGCAGCTTCTGGCGGGCTTCGGTGCGCAGGGTGCGGATGGCAAGATATTCAATGTCGGGGGGCAGGGGGCTGTCCTCCAGCCGGCGCTGTTCTTCAATGTCCTTCAGCTGACGGCGGATATAGCCTTCGTATTTGATCTGGATCTTCACCTGCTCGGTGACCGGGCGGGGGAGGGAAGGGGGGGCCGGGTCGATTTCTGCAAGATCCTCGTAGCACAGCTGGGGCCGCCGCAAAAGATCGGCCAGCGATGCGCCGCGGAGGGCGATGGGGGAGGTGCCGTGAGCCTCCAGAAAGCCGTTGGTCTTGTCGTTGGGGGGTGCTATGGTCTTTTCCAGACGAGAGACCTCGGCGCGGATCTGCTCCTGTCGGGTCTCCATGGCGGCAAGGCGCTCATCAGAGATCAGACCGATGGCATGTCCCAGCGGCATGAGCCGGGAGTCGGCGTTGTCTTGCCGGCAGATCAGCCGGTATTCACTGCGGGAGGTCATCATGCGGTAAGGCTCGTTGGTGCCCCGGGTCACCAGATCGTCGATCAGCGTGCCGATATAGCCGTCCCGGCGCTTGAGCACGAAGGGGGGCTTGTCCTGCACCCAGCGGGCGGCGTTGATGCCGGCGATGAGACCCTGTCCGGCGGCCTCCTCATAGCCCGAACTGCCGCACAGCTGTCCGGCGCACCACAGGCCGGGAACATCCCGGAGGGCCAGCGTGTGATCCAGCTGGAGGGGGTCGATGCAGTCGTATTCGATGGCATAGCCCGGGCGCAGAATGTGCACCTGCTCCAGACCGGGAATGGTGCGCAGGAAGGCCCGCTGCACATCCTCGGGCAGGGAGGAGCTCATGCCCTGCACATAGTATTCGTCGCTGTCGCCGCCTCAGGGCTCCAGAAAGAGCTGATGGCGGTTTTTCTCGGGAAAGCGCACCACTTTGTCCTCGATAGACGGACAATAACGGGGGCCGGTGCCCACGATCTCACCGCAGTAAAGAGGGGAGCGATCCAGCGAGCTCCGGATGATCTCATGGGTCTCTTCGGTGGTATAGGTCAGCCAGCAGGTGACGGTGTTGGCGGCCTCCTGGGTGCGGTCAAAGGCAAAGCCCAGCTCGCCCTCGTCGCCGGGCTGAGGGGTCATTTTGGAAAAATCAAGGCTCTTGCCCGAAACACGGGCAGGGGTGCCTGTCTTGAACCGGCGCAGCTGCAGCCCCAGCTTTTCCAGACAGGGGGTCAGGTAGTCGGCCGAGTACATTCCGTCGGGGCCCATGTGCCGTACCACCTCGCCGGTGAAGGTCTTAGCCCCCAAAAAGGTGCCGGTGGCAAGGATCACAGCTTTACAGTCATAACGACCGCCGCCCACCATGCGCACGCCGCAGATGCGGCCCTGTTCATCGGTGAGCAGCTCCCCACATTCGCCCTGGGCCAGGTCCAGGTTGGGACACTGCTCCAGAATCTTGCGCATATAGGCCCGATAACCCATCCGGTCGGTCTGGGAACGGGGGGAGTAGACCGCAGGGCCCTTGCCCCGGTTGAGCATCCGGAACTGCAGGCAGGTGGCGTCGGCCGCCCGGGCCATTTCGCCGCCCAGGGCGTCGATTTCCCGCACCAGCTGTCCCTTTGCCGTGCCGCCGATGGAGGGGTTGCAGGGCAGATTGCCGATGCCTTCCAGCGAGGTGCACAGACAGAGGGTGGAACAGCCCAGTCTTGCGGCGGCAAGGGCGGCCTCGATGCCGGCGTGTCCCGCTCCAACCACTACGATATCATATTGTCCGGCGAAAAAGTCCAGCATGGGTGAAAATACCGTCCAATCTGTATAAATTATTAAAAATATTACGAAATGAAATCAGAACAATCTATACAAAATAGAATAATCTGATTAAATATTACTTATCGGAATTATCTTCCTGGAATTTTTTCTTGCGCTTGCGATCCCAGTAAAGGGTGAGAAACACGCCCACAAAGAAGCAGAGGGCACCTGCCACCGTCATCACGGTGGACAGGGGAGCCTGCACTTTCTGAGACAGCCAGATCAGACCCAGACCGGCAAAGGCCAGCACATAATATTTCCAGACGAACTTCAGGTTCTCCCGGCCGGGAGTTTCGTCTTCCCAAAGATTCTTTGCCATGGTTATTTCTCCTGTTCTTTCTTTTCCTTCAGGTGGCGGTAGATGACGATGGCGTAACCGATGATCATCAGAACGCCCACACCGGCCAGAATGATGTTGCCCAGCGCGTCCTGGAACCGTCCGGTTGCGCCCAGATAAATGAAAACCACGCCCAGAAGCATACAGCAAACATAGGCAAAGGTGTTGCTTTTCGGCATATGCATAGTGGAATCCTCCTTATTTTCCGACGCAGAAGCGTCCAAAGATCTCATGTGCAAGGTCGGCATCGGCGGTCTCGCCGGTGATCTGTCCCAGCAGGTTGACGGCCCGCTCGGCGTCCATCAAAAAGGCGTCGGCCGTCATGCCCTCCCGGGCGCTGTCAATGGCAGAGGACAGGGCGTCAGAGGCGCTCTGCAGAAGATGTGCCTGCCGTGCCGAGGTGATGAGCACCTCCTGAGGCTTGGGTGCCAGACCGGACAGCCACTGGGCCAGTTCCTCCACCTGTCCGCTCTGTGCAGACAGCTGGAATACGGCATTCCAGGGGTGCATGGCGGTGACCTCCTCTGCCCAGGAGGGCAGAGCGGCGCACAGGTCGGTCTTGTTGAGCACCAGAACGGGCATCTCACACAGGGGGATGAGCTCCAGAACCTCCCGGTCTTCGGGGGTCAGCTGGCCGGAAAGATCCAGCACGCAGATGACGGCGTGGGCTGTCATGGCGGCCATTCTTGCCCGTTCCACGCCCATGCGCTCGGCCTTGGAATCGCTCTCCCGCAGGCCGGCAGTGTCCAGAATCCGGATGGGCGCGCCGCTCACCGAAATGACCTCTTCCAGCACGTCGCGGGTGGTGCCGGCCTCGTCGGTGACGATGGCTCGCTGAGAGCCTGCCAGCGCGTTGAACAGCGAACTTTTGCCTGCGTTGGGCTTGCCGATGATGGCTACCGACACACCGTCCCGTACCAGACGACCCCGGCGGAAGCCTTCGTGCAGGGTGTCCAGGGCACCCCGGCTTTCTTCCAGCACGGTGATGGCCTTCTCATATTCAAAGGGATCCAGATCCTCGTCGGTGTAGTCACAGACGGCGTAAAAATGGGACAGCAGAGCCAGCACATTTTCCCGAATGGCCTTCACCCGGGAGCCCACACTGCCCTCCAGCTGTGCCACGGCGGCCTTTGCGCCCAATTCGGACTGGGAGTGGATCAGATCGGCCACCGCTTCGGCCTCGGTGAGATCCAGCCGCCCGGACAAAAAGGCTCGTTTGGTAAACTCGCCGGGAGGGGCAGGCACCGCGCCCAGGGCAAAGCAGTGATCCAGCATGGCGGCCACCACCGCCTGAGAGCCGTGGCAGTAGACCTCTACCAGATCCTCGCCGGTATAGGAATTGGGGGCAGGGAAGCAGGCGGCAAGGCACAGGTCAATGGTCAGACCGTCCTTTGCCAGCAGGCGGCCGTAGTGCATATGGCGGCTCTGCCGCTGACTGACCGGCTTGCCCGAGGTGGGCTTGAAGACGCCGTCCAGCACGGCAAAGGCCTCCGGCCCGGACATTCGCACGATGGCGATGGCGCAGGGCATACTGCCGCTGGAGCAGGCCGCAATGGTGCTTGCCATGGAGAATCCCTCCTTTAGTACTCGCAAATTTTCTCACATCTTATCATACCATAAATATTTCTTCTTGGGAATGGGCTGAACGGTTGCTTTTTGCAGAAAAATCGGTATAATTTAACTGTAAAAGTCAAAAACTGCAAATTGGAGGCCGTTTTTCATGAAAAACTTCTTTTCTGAATTCAAAACCTTTATTGCCCGCGGCAATGTGGTTGACATGGCAGTGGGCGTCATCGTCGGCGGTGCTTTCGGCAAGATCACCACTTCTCTGGTGAATGATGTCATCATGCCCGCCGTTTCCATGCTGATGGGCGGTATGGATTTCACCGCCTGGAAGATCGTCCTGAAGGAAGCTGTCACCGAAGTGGGCGCCGACGGCGCTGTGGTGGAGACTGCCGCCGAGGTGGCCATCAAGTACGGCAACCTGATCGCCGTGATCGTGGACTTCCTGATCATCGCCCTCTCTGTTTTCTGCATGGTCAAGGTCATCAACAAGATGCGGGAAAAGGCCGAAGCTCTGAAGAAGAAGGAAGAGGAAGAGGCTGCGCCTCCCGCCGATCCCGAGCCCTCTGCCGAAGAGAAGCTGCTCACCGAGATCCGCGATCTGCTGAAAAAATAAAGACTGTTTTTATAAAACCCCGTGACCGGACGGTTGCCCGGTCACGGTTTTGTTTTTCCGAGGTTATTCTATGAAACAATTCCTGCAAACCCCTTTGTTTGATCGTTTTCCGCAAAAAGACTGGTCTTTGTGGAAAAAAACCGGCTTTTGGCTGTGGAACGGCGGTCTGTTGACCCTGTTTGGACTGGCTGCCGGACTGATGGCCCTGCGGCTGGCCTATGGCCCCTATGAGGGCGGCTTTTTTGCCGTCTATTGTTCGGTGCCCGGTCTGCTGGTGCGCAATCTGCTGCCGCCGGTACTACTGATTTTGTTGCTGTGGCCCCTGCTGCGGCGGGCATGGCTGGCCTATTTGTTGGGCGGTCTGGTGACCATGGGCTTTCCGGCGGCAGGATATTTCGTCCTTAAGTTCCGGGACGAGCCCCTGACCCCCGATCTTTTAAAATATTTCCGGGAGGCCGTGTCCATTTCGGCCACCTCCGGTTACGATCTCACCCCCGACGGCACCCTGTGGTGTGCCATTTTGCTGCTTTTGGGCGGCGCGGCGGCGCTGTTTCTGCTCACCCGGGGCAAGCCCCGACGGGTATTGCTGTGGATTCCGGTGATCTGCCTGCTGCTGCTGGAACCTGCCATCCGGGGCGAAGAATTTTTTGACAGCTGTCTGGAGGATACCGGCGTCAACCAGTTTTCGGTGACCGAAAGCTATATCGGAAAGGGCTTCTGGTATCCCTTCCTGCACCAGCTGTTGGGCCCCACCCAGCAGGAGGAGATCCTCGATCTGATCCTGCCCGAGGAAGAGGAAGTGCCTCCCGAGGAGCTGCCGCCCCCTGCGCCCACCCCCGAGGAGATCCTGGCGCAGTTTACCGACAGCGACATCCCCGAGGACCGGAAAATCGACCTGTTGATCTTCCAGCGGGAGGCTTATGCCGACTTTTCGGTGTTTGATGTGCCCGGGATGGACTGGAGCTGCTACGATCTGTACCATGCCATCAAGGAAGAAAGCTATTGCGGCACGCTGGTGGACAATATTTTCTCGGGCGGCACCATTGATACCGAGCGGTGCTTCCTTACCGGAATGTGGAACGTGGGCGGCCTGCCTGCCGAGGGCGATCTGAACAGCTACGTCTGGTATTTCAAGGATCAGGGCTACACGGTGGAGGGCTGCCATCCCTGCTATGAGTGGTTCTATGACCGCAAGACGGTGAACACCCGTCTGGGCTTTGACCGCTATCGCTACAGCGAGGACACCTTTACCGCCCTGTCCAACTGGACGGTGGCCTTTGATGACATCCTCATGCCGGTGGTGCTGGATATGTACCGGGAAAAAACCGCCGACGGCACCCCTTATTTTGGCTTCCATGTGACCTATCAGGGTCACGGCCCCTACGTGGAGGAATATATCGAGTGGCCCCACTCCAATTATTGTGACGGCGTGCTGGAGGGCACCTCCCGCAACATCTTCAACAATTATCTGGGCTGCCTGCGGGATGCCGACGTGAGCATGACCGCCCTGCTGGATGAGCTGCGGGAGAGCGAGCGTCCGGTGGCTGTGGTCATCTACGGCGACCACAAGCCCTGGCTGGGCAACAACAAGGAGGTCTATGCCGATCTGGGCATCAATCTGGATATGTCCACCGAGGACGGCTTCTATAATTATCTGACCACCGATTATCTCATCTGGGCCAACCCGGCTGCCGAGGAACTGCTGGGTCGGGAGATCGAAGGGCAGGGCCCCACCATCTCTCCCTGTTATCTGATGAACGTGGTCTTTGAGCAGCTGGGCTGGGAGGGCACCGCCTTCTCCAAGCTGAACGATCAGTACCGGCAGACTCTGTCGGTGATGAGCACCACCGGTCACTATGTGATCAACGGACAGTACACCTCCCAGATCCCTGCCGAGGTGGAAGCGCTGGTGGAGGAATTCACCGCCGTGCACGACTTCCGGAAATACAATTTCCAACCTTAAGATCTGACCGCCTTTTTCCGGTAAAAAGGCGGTCTTTTATTTTTCTTTTTTGTGAAGCCAAGATCGTTTGGCTCTTCAATTTTCCGTTAAAATAGGAAATGAATCAAAATGATATAATATAATTTAGAATTGATGCGAAGAACCCGGCCTTTTTCCCAAAAACTGCAAAAAACCCGTATTTCCCAATTTTCGCCAACCACATCTGACAGGTTTTTCGATTTCCCGATGGTATCCTTAAGAAAAAAGGAGAGGATGTGGAAAAAATGGCATTGCCATGGCGACAGCAAAGCAAACAGGCACAGGAGTTCCGGCGCATCCCCATCCGGCAGATCCGACGGAACCCTCATCAGCCCCGGAAAATTTTTGAACCACAGGCCCTGCAAAGTCTGGCTGACAGCATCCGCCAGTACGGCATCATCACACCGCTGACGGTGCGGCGGTGCGGTGAGGAATATGAGCTGGTGTCGGGAGAGCGGCGGCTGCGGGCGGCCGGACTGGCCGGACTGGCGGTGGTGCCCTGCTACATCGTTTCGGTGTCCGATCAGGAGAGCGCTCTGATGGCCCTGCTGGAAAACCTCCAGAGGAAGGATCTGGACTGCTTTGAGGAGGCCATGTTCCTCCGGCGGCTGTGCTCAGAGTTTCACATGACCCAGCAGGAGGCCGCCGCCCGGGTAGGGAAGACCCAGAGCGCCGTTGCCAACAAGATCCGCCTGCTGAAGCTGGGGCCGGAGGTCACCGAAGCCGTGCGCAAGCATCAGCTTTCCGAGCGGCATGCCCGGACGCTTTTGCAGCTGGAGGAGGACAGCCTGCGGTTGGAGGCCGCCAACCATATGGGTCAGCGAAACATGACGGTGGCACAGGCCGAGGCCTATGTAGAGCGGCTGCTGGAAGAAAAACCCCGCCCCCGGCGGCAGGGATTGATCCGGGATGCCCGATTGTTCTGCAACACGGTGGATCGGGCGGTGCGGCTCATGCAGGAAAGCGGCCTGCAGGCCCGGATGGAAAAACGGCAGGAGGGGGAAGATCTGATTCTCACCGTCCGGGTGACCGGAGCGGTGCAGCTGCAAAGTACATAACGTTTCACGTGAAACACAAAAGGCGCGATGTAAACTTACATTTATGTCATTCCGAGCCAGTGGTTACACTGGCGTGGGAATCCGCTCTTTTTGAAGGGGATTACGGATTGCCACAGGCCATACGGCCTTCGCAATGACCAAATGGGTTTGCATCGCGCAAATTTGTTTCCCGTGAAACATTGGCTTGCAATCCTGCCTGCACAAGTATATAATAAGGATATTCCGAAAAAGAAAGAAAGGGGATTCCGCCATGGCAAAAATCATCGCAGTCGCCAACCAGAAGGGCGGCGTGGGAAAGACAACAACAGCCGTCAACCTGGCCTGCTGCGTAGCTGCAAAGGGCAAGCGGGTGCTGCTCTGCGACTTTGACCCCCAGGGAAACGCCAGCTCGGGCGTGGGCGTCACGGCACAGGAGGGCAAAAGCATCTATGACTGCATCGTTGGCGGCGTTCCCGCAAGCACCTGTCTGGTGCATACCAAATATTGCTCGGTTTTGCCTGCCGACATTCGTCTGGCGGCGGCAGAGGTAGAGCTGGCCGACCTGCCCCGTCGGGAACGGCGGCTGAAAGAGGCGCTGGACAGCGTAGCCGGGGACTTTGACTATGTATTCATCGACTGTCCCCCCAGTCTGGGACAGCTGACTGTCAATGCCCTCACCGCCTGCAACACCGTTTTGGTGCCCATGCAGTGCGAATATTACGCGCTGGAGGGTCTTTCCCAGCTGGTTTCGTCCATTCGGATGGTCAAGCGTTCCTCTAATCCTACCATCGACATCGAGGGCATCGTCCTCACCATGTACGACAGCCGCACCAATCTGACCATTCAGGTGGCAGAGGAAGTGAAGAAATATTTCGGAAGCAAGGTCTTCAAGACGGTCATCCCACGGAATGTGCGTCTTTCCGAGGCGCCCAGCCATGGCAAGCCGGTGATCGCTTATGACCGGCTCTCCCGGGGCGCCATGGCCTATAATGCCGTGGCCGAAGAGTTTCTCAAGCGAGGAGGAAACCACTAATGGCAAAAGGAAAAGGACTGGGCCGCGGTCTGGAGGCCATTTTCGCCGAAGAAGTGCCGGCACAGAACACCCCGGTGGGTATTCGCCTGTCAGAGATCGAGCCCAACCCCCGGCAGCCCCGACAGGATTTTGACCTCGCGGCGCTGGAGGATTTGGCCCAGAGCATCCGGGAAAACGGCATTATTACCCCCATCACCTTGCGGAAAACGGGGGATACCTATCAGATCATCGCCGGTGAACGCCGCTGGCGGGCCAGCCGTCTGGCAGGTCTCCACGAGATCCCGGCCATCGTGCTGGACGTGGACGAGGAAACCGCCTACGCGCTGGCGCTCATCGAAAACCTGCAGCGAGAGGACCTGAACCCCATGGAAGAGGCCGAAGGCTACCGCCGTCTGACCCAGGAGCTGGGTCTGACCCAGGAGCAGGCCGCCCAGAGGGTGGGTCGCTCCCGTCCCGCCGTGGCAAATGCGCTGCGTCTGCTGAGTCTGCCCAAATCGGTGGAGGCTCTGCTGCGGGACAAGCAGCTGTCGGCCGGTCATGCCCGGGCGCTGCTGCCGCTGGAGAGAGAGGAGGTCATGCTGAAAGCTGCTCAAACCATCATCGAGCAGCAGTTGTCCGTACGGCAGACCGAAGCGCTGGTCAAACAGCTGCAAAAAGCCCCCGTGGACAAGCCCGAGAAGGCCCCCGACATCTATGTGGAACAGCTGGAACGGGATATGTCCTCCCTGACCGCCCACAGGATCACCATCAAGCACGGGGCAAAAAAGGGCAAAATCACCATTGAATATTACGGAAACGAAGACCTGGAGGCCGTCTGTGAGGCGCTGAAGGGTATCCGCACCGATAAAATCGCGGAATAATTAGGAGGAAAAACCACTATGCTGGATATTAGACGTATCAAGGAAAATCCCGAAGAGATCATCGACCTGTTGGCTCGCAAGGGCAAGGACGCCCGTGAGACCATCGAGCGCATTCTGGAGCTGGACAATCAGCGCCGCGCATTGGTCAGCGAGACCGACAATCTGAAGGCCAAGCAGAATGCCGTGTCCAAGCAGATCCCTGCCATGAAGAAGGCCGGTCAGGATACCGCCCCCGTCTTTGCCGAGATGAACGCTCTGAAGGAAACCATCAAGGAAAACGACGGCAAGATCTCTGTCATCGAGGCCGAATATAAGGATCTGATGCTGGGTCTGCCCAACCTGCCCGATCCCGATCTGCTGCCCGGCGGCAAGGAGAACAACCAGCCCCTGCGCTATTTCGGCGAGCCCCACACCTTTGACTTTGAGCCCAAGAATCACGTGGATCTGTGCACCGGTCTGAATCTGATCGACTATGAGCGGGGCGTCAAGATGGGCGGCAACGGCTTCTGGTGCTACAAGGGCATGGGCGCCCGTCTGGAGTGGGCTCTGCTGAACTATTTCATCGACACCCACATTGCCGACGGCTACGAGTTCATTCTGCCTCCCCACATGCTGGAGTACCAGTGCGGCGTCACCGCCGGCCAGTTCCCCAAGTT
>JAGAVA010000113.1 GCA_017620505.1 Clostridia bacterium | reverse complement strand
TGGATCTGTGCGAGATCAGCCTGTTTACCGGAGCTGCCACCCTGCTGAAATACGGCGCTGCGCCGGGATTCCTTCTCCGGGAGGGGCGGCTGACACGGTTGGAGGCGCGCGCGCTGCCCGCCGGTCTGGAGCCCATGGAGGGTGATGCACCGACCATCCAACTGCGGCTGCAGGCCGGTGATCGGCTGGTGCTGCTGTCCGACGGGGTTTGGGAAAGTGAAGAGACTCAGTCCCTTTTGCGGGACAGTGCCCAGATGGATGGACAACAGCTGGCCAATTTGCTGGTGGAACAGAGCGCCCACCGAGGCAGCAGCGACGATATGACCGTTTTGGTAGCCGATCTGTTTGATGCATAAACAATGAAAAAAGCGCCATCCTTTTTGATAAAAAGGAGGCGGTTTTCGTGAAAAAACAGGAGGAAGGGCTGCTGCGCGGGCCGGAGGATGTGTTGGCGCAGGCCGAGCAGCTGGTATCCCGGGTCAGTCCGGCCACCGTACCGGCACAAATGCACACCATGCGTCCCTGGATGGGCTACGGCCTGTGCGCACTGGGCGGCGCGGGACTGACCGGCCTGTGCTGGTGGGCTTCGGTGATGGGATAAAAAAAGAGCGGCAGCGCCGCTCTTTTTTGATGTACTTAGTCCAGAATGGTCACGCCGTCCAGCAGTTCCTTCTCGAACTCCACACGGTGATGCTTGGTGTAGATACCGGGCAGACCGCCGGTGTGGAGGAAGATAATCTTGCTGCCCTTTTCGATCTTGCCTTCCTTGACCATCTTGCAGATACCGGCAAATGCCTTACCGGTGTAGCAGGGATCCAGGATGATGGCTTCCCGGCTGGCCATGTAACAGACAGCATCACGGACTTCCTTCACGGGGTTGTTGTAAGCGCCGTGGGTGTAGTCGCGCTCAATGTGGAAGTCTTCACGGGTGGCATCGCAGGTCAGACCGTACTTTTCCTTGACGCTGTTGAAATACTCCACGATGCGCTTGTCCTTGGCCTCCAGGAAGGGAGAGATGGCAACGCCGGTGAGCTTCAGGGGAGAGTTCTCGTTCTTCAGTCCGCAGTACAGACCCATATAGGTGCCGATGGAGCCTACGGCAGAGATGACGGTAGCATCCTCCAGACCCATGGCCTTGGCCTGTTCGGTCAGTTCCATGGCGCACTCATAGTAGCCCAGCATACCCACGTCGGAAGAGCCGCCGATGGGGATCTCGTAAACTTTTTCGCCCTGCGCCTCGTAACGGGCCTTGACGGCGGCAGCGGTTTCGGCAAACTGCTCGGACTCGGGACGGCCGTCATCCTTCTTCAGAATGACCTCGGCGCCCATCAGACGATCCAGCAGCAGGTTGGCGCTCAGCTCGCCGGGATAGGGATCCACGCAAACGATGGCGCACTTCATGCCGAACTTGGCAGCGACGGCAGCGGTCAGACGACCGTGGTTGGTCTGTGCACCGCCCAGAGTCAGCAGCATGGTGCAGCCCTGATCCTGTGCGTCCTTCAGCAGATATTCCAGCTTGCGCAGCTTGTTGCCGCCGACACCCAGATTGGTCAGGTCGTCGCGCTTGATGTAGAATTCCACACCCAGGTCAGCAGAAACACCGGGCAGGTATTCCAGGGGAGTGGGCAGATGGAGAAACGATGTTTTTTCATGTCCGAGCAGCATAGAAAAGCCTCCTGTTCATCATATCAGTAATCATACTAATCATATCACTAATCATATCATACT
>JAGAVA010000112.1 GCA_017620505.1 Clostridia bacterium | reverse complement strand
TGGTGTTTTTGACCATAATCACATAGATTACGGCCAAAAACGATCTTGTAGGGGCCGCTGTCCTCAGCGGCCCGTGTCCTTTGGTAAGGACAAATCTAACTTTTTGACACGCTGCAAGCCCCCTGGCAAACGCCAGGGGGCAATTTTTATGCAAATCAGTCTTATTCGTACAGCTCGTACTTCTTTTTTCTCGCGATATAAGCCTTCAATTCTGCCTCATGGGCTGCCAGCAGGCCGTCGCAGTCCAGTTCTCCGGTGGTGTACCGCTTGTCGCCCAGCAGCTTATCGGTGTATTTCTCAAAGGTCATGCCTTCCACATCGGGCAGGTCATGACCTGCAGAGCAGTCCCGCCAGACGATTTCATTGGGGTGTACTTCCCGGACGGCATCCAGCAGGGTCAGCGCCGTGCGAACGGGCAGGAACTCGTCCCGATCCAGAACGTGGATCTGCACGCCGCCGCACACCTCACCGCTGTGCTTGGAGCCCGAGGGCCTGTAATAAGTGGGGGCATACCGCACGCCGGGCAGCCCTTTCTTTTGTGCCAGTTGGGCAACCGCTTTGCCGTCCATCCAGGGGGCGCCGATCAGCTCAAAGGGCTTGGTGGTGCCGCGGCCTTCGTTGATGGTAGCCACGCCCTCAAACACGCACATACCGGCGTACAGCAGGTTGGCGGTGGCGTGAGGCAGGCTGGGGGAGGGCAGCACCCAGGGCACGTCGGTCTCGTCCATATACAGCCTGCGCTGCCAGCCAGCCACGGGAACGATGTGCAGGTCACAGCCGATGGTGTATTCGCCGTTCACATACCGGGCAAACTCACCGGAGGTCAGGCCGGTACGCTGTGCCAGCCGATAATCACCCACCATGGTGTGCATATTTTCGGGGCAGACGGTACCTTCCACCTTTTCGCCGCCGATGGGATTGACCCGGTCCAGCACCACCAACGGCTTTTTGACCTTGGCACAGGCCTTCATCAGATCGGCCAGGGTGTAAAGATATTCATAGTAGCGTGCACCGGCCTCTTTGATGTCGTAAACCATCACGTCCACGTTTTCCATCATTTCGGGTGTGGGAGCGGTGAGCTTGCTGTTGAAAATACTGTGCACCGGCAGGCCGGTGGGCTTGTCCACATAAAAGGGCACCCGTTCGCCGTAGACGAATTCGCCCCGGATGCCGAAAATGGTGTTGAACAGGGTGGTAACGTGGTAGCGATCATATAAAATGTCCACTGCCAGACGGCACTCCCGGTCAATGGCCGAGCCTGCAGTCACCAGTCCCACACGCTGTCCTTTTAATAAGGTGTCCAGAATATCCATGCGGTCAATGCCGCTTAAAACTTTGGCGTTCATATGCGAAACCTCCTGTGAAACCTTTGAAAATCACTTGCCTAAGGGCATAGTACCACAAAAAAAGAGGGCTTTCAATCGCATCATCCCAAAGAAAATTCCTGATTTTTGGGGCAGGGGAGGGGGGCACTTCCGTGATTATGTAAAAAAACGCACAAAAATGGTCATACCAACATACCAAAAGTGACGAATTTGCATTTCCTGACCCTCCAAGGGATTGACTTTTTCTTTAGGCGTGCATAAACTGTTTATAAAAGCATCATCTGGTCAGATGGTCAGACAATGTTTTGCAGAACGAATGGCAAAGGAGCGGCAGATGGACAAGACCCTTCGCGTGACGCTGGTGGCAAATGCTGGCCTGCTGTTGGAGTATCACGGCACGACCTTGCTGCTGGATGGCATCTACGGAAAAGAGGGACATCCCTTCAGCAACCTTTCTCCCCAGGTCTGGCAGCAGATGAAGGAAGGAAAGCCGCCCTTTGACAATGTGGATTATCTGCTGTTCACCCACGCCCATCCCGATCACTTCTCGCCGGAGATGACGCTGGAATATCTGCAGCACCACCCGGTAAAGGGCGTGTTTGCACCCGATACCCGCACGGTGGCTGAGAGTGGTCTGGCAGACTTTTTGAAAGAGCAGGGAACACCCTGCGCACTGCTGTCCCAGCAGACCGACCGGACAGGCTTCCGGATCACACCGGAAATCACGGTGCGGGCCTTCCGGACGCGGCATCTGGACAAGCAGTATGAAAAGGTCAAGCATTTCTGCTACCTGATCAGCTTTGGTGAGAAAAACCTGCTGTTCACCGCCGACATCGACTATATTTCAGAAGATCTCAGCCGACTGCAGGGCGTGAAGCTGGATGGAGTCTTTGTCAATCCGCTGTTTTTCAGCGTACTGTGCCACCGGCGATTCTTCAAGGGCACACTGGAAACCGGGCATCTTGTGGTGTATCACATCCCCTTTGCAGAGGACGACACCATGGCGATGCTGCCGATCCTGGATCGCAATCTGGCCCGGTGGTCAGAAGACCGTGGAACGGTCACAGCCCTTCGGGAACCCTTTCAGCAGGTCTGTTTCTAATTTCAATGCGTATATAAAAATGGATATAGAATCTATAAAAGATTTAAGGAGGTCCACATGGAAAATTACGGAATCCAAATGGCACAGGGCACTCTGAAGCGAGTGGTCGTACTCCGACTGAAGCCCGGTACCGATGTGCTGCTGGGTCTGACCGAAGCCTGTAAGCGCGCAGGCATCAACAACGGTGTGATCATCAGCTGCATCGGCAGTCTGGACGGCGTCAAGTATTGCAACCCCGTGGAACTGCCCACCAAAGCCGGTTACGGCTACGGCGAAGTCCTGCATCTGACCGGCCCCATCGAGCTGACTGCCGCAGCCGGCATCATCTGTCACGATGACGAAGGCAACACCAACCTGCACGTTCACGTCAACCTGAGCGACCGTCACGGCGGCGCCCACGGCGGACATCTGGTGGAAGGCACCAAGGTGCTGCTCACCGTGGACGCAGTGATCGGTGAGATCGAAGGCGCAGAGCTGCTGCGCAAGTTTGATAATGACCTGGAAGTTCCTCTGCTGTCTCCCCAGCAGAAATAAGGAAACCCTCGATACATTCACATTTTCAAGAAAGGCGTGAGAATATTGGCAACTAAGAAGAAAACTGCTGAAAAGACTTACTCCAAGGAGCTGCTTTTGGGCTTCTACACCACCATGGTGCGGATTCGTGAGTTCGAAGAGCACGCTGCTGAGTGCTTTACCAAGGGTATGCTGGCCGGTAACATCCATCTGAGTATCGGTCAGGAGGCCGCTGAGGCCGGTGCATTCGCCACCATGCAGCCTCAGGACTACTTCACCTCCACCCACCGCGGCCACGGCCACGTCATCGCCCGCGGCGGCGATCCCAAGCGTGCAATGGCCGAGCTGTTCGGTAAGCGCACCGGTTACTGCAAGGGCAAGGGCGGTTCCATGCACATTGCTGACATGGACAAGATGAACCATCTGGGCGCAAACGGCATCGTGGGCGCCGGTCAGTGCATCTCTGCCGGCAGCGCTCTGGCATCCAAGATCATGGGTGACGACAGCGTTACCGTCGGCTGCTTCGGTGACGGTTCCACCAACGAAGGTACCTTCCATGAGTCTCTGAACATGGCTGCAGCCTGGAAGCTGCCCATGGTCTGGTTCATTGAGAACAACTGCTACGGTGTTTCCACCGAGATCCACCGTGTTACCAACACTCCCGATCTGGCAACCCGTGCTGCCGCTTATGACGTTCCCTTCGCCGTGGTGGATGGCACCGATCCCATTGCCGTCTATGAAGTCATGCAGGAAGCCATGGAGCACGCCCGCAGCGGCAAGGGCCCCTATGTGGTGGAAGCCAAGGTCTACCGTTATCAGGGCCACTACTGCGGCGACCCTGCCGTCTATCGTCCCGGTGAGTATATGGAAAATGCTCTGGCCAACGACGGTATCGAAAAGCTGGGCAAGAAGCTGATGGAGATGGGCGTTGCAGCCGAAGAGCTGGAAGCCATCAAGAAGGCCGGCAAGGAAGAAATGGACGAAGCCGTCAAGTTCGCCAACGAATCTCCCTATCCCGATCCCTCTGAGGTTCTGGATGATATGTATACTGCCGATAACGAAAGGTGTGTGGCACGATGAGCAAGAAAATTACTGTTAGTAAGGCCATTCGTGAAGGCCTGCTGGAAGAAATGCGTCGTAATGACAAAATGTTTATCATGGGCGAAGATATGGCCGTTATGGGCAACGTGTTCGCCATTACCACCGGTTTTCTGGAAGAGTTCGGCCCCAACCGCGTGATCGATACCCCCATTTCTGAGGAAGGTTTCTGCGGTATGGCAGTGGGCGCAGCCATGCGCGGCATGGTTCCCTGCGTGGAGCTGATGTATAATGACTTCGTCACCGTCTGTGCCGATCCCATTTTCAACCAGGCTGCCAAGCTGAAGTATATGTCCGGCGGTCAGTGCTCCATCCCCCTGGTTCTGCGTATGCCCATGGGTTCCGGTCGCCGCAACGCCGGTCAGCACTCCCAGTCTCTGGAAGCTCTGGCCTGCCACTTCCCCGGCCTGAAGGTCGTCGCTCCCTGCTCTGCTGCCGATGCAAAGGGCCTGATCAAGTCCGCTCTGCGTGATCCCGACCCCGTGGTGGTTTTTGAGCACAAGCTGTTGTATGCCCGCAAGGAAGAGATCCCCGAGGATGAAGATTACCTGGTGCCCATCGGCAAGGCCGACATCAAGCGCGAAGGTAAGGATCTGACCATCATCACCTGGAGCCGTGCCGTCAACTTCTCTCTGGAAGCCGCCGAAATGCTGGCCAAGGAAGGCATCAACGTGGAGGTTCTGGACCTGCGCACCCTGGTTCCCATTGACTGGGAAGCCATCAAGGCCTCTGTTTCCAAGACCCACAACGTCATCATCGTTTCTGAGGAAGTCAAGCGCGGCAGCTACGCCGGTGAGATTTCTGCTCAGATCGCTGAGGAACTGTTCGACGAGTTGGATGCTCCCGTGGAGCGTGTCTGCGGTCTGAACATCGTTTCTCCCTTCAGTCCCGTGCTGGAAGACCTGAACTTCCCCCATCCCGAGGACATCGCCAAGGCCGTCAAGCGCGTGCTGAACAAGTGAGGAGGAACAGATCATGGCATATGAACTTTTGATGCCCCAGCTGGGCCTGACCATGGAAGAGGGCACTGTTACCACCTGGCTGAAGCAGGAAGGTGACGCCATCAAGGTTGGCGAGCCCATTCTGGAGATCACCACCGACAAGCTGACCAACGAAGTGATCAGCGAATATGATGGTACCCTGCTGAAGATCGTCGCCCAGGAGGGCGAGGACATCCCCGTTAAGGGTCTGCTGGCCTATATCGGCCAGCCCGGCGAGGCTGTTGGCGGCGCTGCCGCTGCCGCTCCTGCCGCCCAAGCTGCTCCCGCAGCCGCTCAGGCTCCTGCCGCTGCTCCCGCAGCAATTCCCGCACCCGCTGCTGCTGCAAACGGTGCTCGTATCCGCATTTCTCCCCTGGCACGCAAGACTGCTGCCAAGCTGGGCGTTGATTATACCGGCATTGCCGGCACCGGCGCCGCCGGCCGTATCCGTCAGTGTGACATTCTGGCTGCCGCCGAGTCACAGAAGGCCGCTGCCGCCGCCGCTCCTGCCGCTGTGTCTGCTCCCGAAGCTCCCGCTGCCAAGCCCGCCGCAAAGAGCGCCGGCCTGGAACTGATGGAAGGCGACACCGTCATCAAGCTGGCCGGTATGCGCAAGGTCGTTTCCGAGCGTATGTGGGCCTCTCACAACGAGATTCCCCCCGTTACCCAGAACATCAAGGTGGACGTCACCGAACTGATGAAGTTCCGCAAGATGCTGCTGGAGACCACCGGCAAGAAGTATTCGGTCAACGACCTGATCCTGAAGGCCACCGCCAAGTGCCTGCGTGCCCATCCCGAGATGCTGGTCAGCATGGACGGCAATCAGATCATCCAGCGCGCTCATGTCAATCTGGGCATGGCCGTTGCTCTGGATGGCGGTCTGATCGTTCCCGTCATTCGCGACGCCGACAAGATGGGTCTGGACGAGCTGGCTGCTGCTGCCAAGGATCTGGCCACCCGTGCCAAGGAAAACAAGCTGGGCGCCGACGAGTACAAGGGCTCTACCTTCTCTGTCAGCAACCTGGGTATGTTTGGCATCGAGACCTTCACTCCCATCATCAACCAGCCTGACGCTGCCATCCTGGGCGTTTGCGCCATTCAGGACGAGCTGGCGCTGGATGCGGAAGGCAATGTCTGCAAGAAGCAGGTCATGCGCCTGTCGGTGACCCTGGACCATCGTCTGCTGGACGGCGCCGTGGTCGCCAAGTTCCAGATGGATCTGCGCGATCTGCTGCAGAGCCCCATGAGCATCCTGCTGTAAGGAGAGGTAGTACACAATGGCATATGAATTGAAAATGCCCCAGCTGGGTCTGACCATGGAAGAGGGCACCGTATCCAAGTGGATCAAAAAGGAAGGCGACGCCGTCAAGGTGGGCGACGTGATCGTGGAGATCACCACCGACAAGCTGACCAATGAAGTGGTCAGCGAGACCTAGGGCGTCATGCTGAAGATCGTTGCCCAGGAGGGCGATGACATCCCCGTCATGGGTACTCTGGCCTGGATCGGCCAGCCCGGCGAGGCCGTGGGCGGCGCTGCCGCACCTGCTGCCGAGGCTGCACCCGTTGTTCCTTTCGCTCCCGCTCCCGTGGCTCCCGCCAAGAACGCTGCCGATACCAGCATCATCGTGGTGGGCGGCGGCCCCGGCGGCTATGTGGCTGCCATCCGCGCCGCACAGCTGGGCGCAAAGGTCACCCTGGTGGAAAAGAAGCATCTGGGCGGCACCTGCCTGAACATCGGCTGCATCCCCACCAAGTGCCTGCTGCACTCTGCCGAGCTGATCGAGTCCATCAAGAACGAGGGCAAGGAGATCGGCGTGGAAGTGGAAGGCCTGAAGGTGAACTTCCCCCAGATCATCAAGCACAAGAACGATATTTCCAACAAGCTGACCTCCGGCGTTGCAGGTCTGCTGAAGATGAACAAGGTCAAGAAGGTAGACGGCGAAGCCAGCTTCACCGCTCCCGGGAAGCTGTCCGTCAAGAAGCCCGACGGTTCTGTTGAGGAAATGACCGCCGATGCCATCATTCTGGCTACCGGCTCTGTCAACGCGCAGCCCCCCATCCCCGGCCTGAAGGAGAACCCCAATTGCATCGATTCCACCGGCGCACTGAGCCTGGAAACCCTGCCCAAGAGCATGGTTGTCATCGGCGGCGGCGTCATCGGTCTGGAACTGGCCTGCGCTTACGCAGCATTCGGCACCAAGATCACCGTGGTGGAAGCTATGGCTTCCATGCTGCCCATGCTGGACGGCGATCTGACCAAGATCGGCGTGGAGCACATGAAGAAGATGGGTATGGACTTCAATCTGGAGTGCCCCGTGCAGTCTGTGGAGCCCTCTCCCGTGGGTGCCAAGGTGGTCTGCAAGAACAAGGCCGGCGAGACCGTCAGCTTTGAGGCCGAAAAGGTGCTGGTGGCCATTGGCCGCCGTGCCAACACCGCTTCCCTGAATCTGGAAGCCGGCGGCATCGACAATGACCGGGGCCGCATCATCGTCAACGACCGGATGCAGACCAACGTTCCCAGCGTTTACGCCATCGGCGACTGTGTCTTTGGCAAGGCTCAGCTGGCTCACACCGCGTCGGTCATGGGCGAGGTTGCCGCCGAGAACATCTGCGGTCATGACGCCATCTATGATGAGCGCACCAATCCCACCTGCGTATACATCGAGCCCGAAGCCGCTTCCGTCGGTCTGACCGAAGAAAAGTGCAAGGCCATGGGCATCGAATACAAGGTCGGCAAGTTCCCCATGTCCGCCAACGGCAAGGCCCTGATCCTCAATGGCGGCGAAGGTCTGGTGAAGATCATTGCCGGCAAGGAGTACGGTGAGATCCTGGGTATGCACATCATCGGACCTCGCGCCACCGACCTGATCGCCGAAGGCGCTCTGGCCATCGCCGAGGAAATGACGCTGGATGAGATCATCGCAACCATCCATTCTCATCCCACCGTCACCGAGACCATGCGTGAGGCCGCGCTGCACGCCGAAAAGCGCGCCATCCACACCAAAAACTGATTCTGGTTTTTATTGCAGGAGACCCGAAGAAGAAATCCTTCGGGTCTCTTTTTCAAGAATGATCCAAAGAACCTGTCCGGTAAGGAATGGAGGAACCCTGTTACCATGAGCAATCAATACCGTAAAAAGAAGCAAAAAACAGCAGAAGAGCGGGAGTTGGACGCACAGAGCGCCAAACTGTTCGGCAAGCATGTGTCTAAAGAAAAGGCGAGACTGCTGTTCGCTGCCGCCATGCTGGCCTGTGCCGCCCCTATGGTACTGGGCGCCCGGATGTGGGAACGCATCCCTGAGATCGTGCCCAGCGGGTTGATCGGCAGCAATGGCGAAGATGATTCCATTCCCCGCTGGATGGTGGCCTTCGGCCTGCCCGGACTGATGTGCCTGCTGAATCTGCTGAGCCATTTTCAGCTGCGGCAGCACCAGAAGCGGATGGCTCTGCCGCCGGTTCACGTCCGTCTGATGGGTCGGTGGGGCTTCCCCATTTTGTCCTCGATTTTCTGCAGTGGCTTCATCCGTCAGTCGGTGGGGGAGCAGGCTCTGCCCGTGACCTTTCTGGCGCCCTGCATCCTGGGCCTTTTGCTGATGCTGCTGGGCACCCATATGTTTGATTGCCCCCGGGATTCCCGGCTGGCTCTGCGGTTCGCCTTTACCGAAAACAGCGAAAAGAGCTGGAAGGAAGTCCATCGCTTTGCCGGTCGGTGCTGGCTGGCTGCCGGTCTGGTCGTTATTGTGGGCACCATGGTGGCCGAGGTGCTGTCTCCCGTTTTGGCGGTTCTGGTGCTGGCTGCGCTGGCCGCACCCATCCTTTATGGGCGTTTCCGCCCGGCCGAAAAGCATTAAGACCTCAAGACATACAAAAAACCAACCGTTTTTTTGTCGATTTCTTCTGTTGACGGAAGGATGGTATGGTGGTAACATGGTATTACCAACATGAGGGGGCGCAATGATGCAGCTGCAAAAGATCCAAAATAATACACCCAAGCTTCCCGAACTGGTGATGCGGTCGCTGATCGAAGCCATTGAGAAGGGCCAGATTCAGGTGGGAGCGGAGCTGCCCTCTGAACGGGAACTGGCGGAAAAGCTGGGCGTGGGCCGCGGTTCGCTGCGGGAATGTCTGGCCATCCTGGAGTTTCTGGGTGCCATCGAAAGCAAGGGCTACCGCAAAGCGGTGGTTCGGGACGCAAATTACATTCAAAAAGCACTTTCTTTTATCCAGATCTCGGTGAAATCGGACACACAGGATGATTTCAACGAATTCCGCAAGGTCAACGAGATCGCTATCGCCGCGCTGGCCTGTGAGCGGGCCACCGAGGCCGATCTGGCGGCCATGGCCGAAGCGCTGGTGCGCATGGAGGCGCATCCGGAGGATCCTTCGGCCGATGTGGATTTCCACGATGCTCTGGCGGTGGCCAGCCATAACACCATGCTGGCCGGTACCATCCATTTGGTCAACAGCATGATCGCCGATCTGCGCAATCGCTATATGGAGATGCCCGATTTTGCGCGGGTGGCACTGGAATCCCACCACGCCATCTATCGGGCCGTCAAGGAGCGCAACATCCCGGTGGCGCAGGCCGAAATGAAGCATCATCTGGAGATTGTGGACGAATTTCGAGCCACTTATATGCATTGACAGCAGGAATTTTGTTCCAAATCCATAAATTTTTTGTGAACTTATCGGTTAAAATTCGACATGCTCCATGCAAATATGGACTTGGTTTTTGTAAACGGAAGTGGTAAAGTATACGTGATACCGTTCCGCGCCCTGGTCCGTTTGCAGGGCAGGAAAAGGCAGGCTCTATGGAACGCAGAACCGGATATCTGGAGACCCATTCTCACGATCCCTTTTACAATCTGGCCTTTGAAGAGGTTGTGCTTCGCAGCCGGAAAGAGGGAAATTATCTGATTCTGTGGCAGAACGACCGCACCGTGGTGGTGGGGCAGAACCAGAATGCCGAGGCTGAGATCAACCGCTCTTTTGTGGAAGCGCACCACATCCGCGTGGTGCGGCGGGCCACCGGTGGCGGCGCCGTCTATCATGATCTGGGCAACCTGAACTACTCCTTCATCACCGACGCAGGTGAGGCCGAACGGCTGTCGCTGGAAGTGTTCACCCGCCCGGTTGTGGAAGCTCTGAAGGGACTGGGTATGCAGTCGGAAGCCTCCGGTCGGAACGACATTCTGGTGGAGGGATGTAAGGTGTCCGGTACAGCTCAGCGGCTGTCCGGCGGGCGCATCCTGCATCACGGAACTCTGCTGTTCGACTCTGATCCGGACATGGTTGCCGGCGCACTGAACGTGGATCCCACCAAGTTTCAGTCCAAAAGCTCCAAGTCGGTCCGGAGCCGCATCGGCAGTATCCGCTCCCATCTGCGGGAGGACATGGATCTGCCAGCCTTTTGGGCGTATCTCAAAACCGCACTGGCCGGCAGCGGGCTCTATGAAGCCCAGCTGACCGAACAGGAACTGGCGGAAGTTGAAACCCTCCGCCGGGAAAAATATGCCACCTGGGAATGGAATTTTGGAAGATCCCCCCGCTTTGACCTGACCAATAAGCACCGCTTTTCTGGCGGAAGCCTGGAGGTCAGCCTTCACGCAGAGCGTGGGTGCATCACCGACATCGCCTTTTTGGGCGACTTCCTCTCCCTTTCGCCTTTGGAGGAACTGGAGCAGGCTCTGCGGGGCTGTGCCTTCCGGCGGGAGGACGTACAGGCGGTGCTGGAGAGGTTTCCCATGAGGGAGCTGTTCGGCGCCGTTACCGAAAAGGAAGTGCTGGATACCATTTTCTTTGCCGGTGACATAAACTGAAGCAGGTTTGCCTGGCAAACCCGCTTATCTTAGTCCACGTAGCAGAAAACGGCTGTTTCTGTGGAAATATTGCCTGGCGGGATATGGTCTTCCTGCCCGGCAGGCAGCAGAAATGCTGCAAGAAAATTAGAAGGGATTGATTCAATGAAAGCCTACAAAAAGCTTATGGGCTACCTGGCCAAGTTTGAAGCGGCCGTGATGAGTGTGATCCTGTCATTTGTCACTATCATCACCTTTGTAAACGTTGTTGTGCGTAAGTTGACCGACGGCCAGTTTGCCTGGTCTGAGGAACTGTCTATCAACCTGTTCATTCTGCTCATCATGATGGGCTGCGGTCTGTGCGCCCGCGAGGGCAGCCTGATCAGCCTGTCTCTGGTATATGACCTGGTCTCTCAGAAGGCAAAGAAGATCATGGTGGTGATCATCACCGTGGTCAACAGCTCCTTCTGGCTGCTGCTGCTGGTCACCGGCATCAAGAAGGTCATGACCCAGATGGCCAACGGCAAGCGCACTCCCTCTTTGATGGTGCCCGAGTGGATGTTCACCGTCTTCCTGCCCATCGGCTGCATCTTCCTGCTGCTGCATACCATTGAATACTGTATGGACTTCCTGTCCAAGAAAGAGGAGGCTGACGCATAATGATCAATATTATTCTGTTCGGCTCGTTCTTTGTGCTGCTGTTCCTGAACATCCCCATCGGCGTCAGCCTGGGTATGTCTTCTGTGTTCGCCATGCTGTTTGCCGGCGACCGGTTCTCCATTATTCCCACCAACGTCTACGGCGGTATGGCAAAGTTCCTGCTGCTGGCCATCCCCTTCTTCGTGCTGTCGGGTAACATTATGGCCAAGGCCGGTATTTCCACCCGTCTGGTTGGCTTCATTGATGACTGTATCGGTCACCGCCGGGGTGGTATCGCCATCGTCTGCGTTATCGTTGCACTGTTTTTCGGTGCCATTTCCGGCTCCGGCCCTGCTACCGTTGCTGCACTGGGCATCATCCTGATCCCCGCCATGATCAACCGCGGCGGCTTCTCCACCAACTTTTCCGCAGCCATGATGGCAACTGCTTCTTCTATCGCCATTGTTATCCCGCCTTCCATCGCCTTCGTCGTTTACGCCTCCATTACCGGTGTTTCGGTTGGTGATATGTTCATGGGCGGTATCATCCCCGGCATTCTGATGGGTCTGGCCTTGATCGTGGTTATCATGATCGAGGTTCGCCGCAAGGGTCTGGCTGGCTCCCGCGAAAAGGCTTCCTGGGGCGAGCGTGCCAAGTCCTTTGGTAAGGCATTCTGGGGCTTCCTGGTTCCCGTCATCATCCTGGGCGGTATCTATGGTGGTATCTTCACTCCCACCGAGGCTGCTGCCGTCTCCGTTATTTACGCCATGATCGTCGGTCTGTTCATCTATCGTGAGATGAAGTGGAAGGACGTTCCCGGCATTCTGGTTGACTCCTGTAAGACCACCGGCTCCATCATGATCATCATCGGTGCTGCCGCTGTCTTCTCCTACGTCTGTACCGTTCATGGCATTTCCCAGGCTGCACAGGCGCTGCTGCTGCAGATCTCCGGCAACAAGTTCGTCTTCCTGCTGATCGTCAACCTCATCTTCCTGATCGCAGGCTGCTTCGTGGATGCCAACTCTGCCATGTATATCTTCATCCCCATCATGTATCCCGTTGCCTGCCAGTTGGGCATCGATCCCATCCACTTCGGTGTTCTGTCCACTGTGAACCTGGCAATCGGTCAGGTCACGCCTCCTGTCGGCGTCAACCTGTTCGTGGCCATCGGCGTTACCAACAAGATCGAAGGCCTGCGGGATCAGACCAAGGTCAGCATCACCTCGATTTCCAAGGCTGTGTGGCCTATGATTGCTGCCTGCGTCATCGCCCTGCTGATCGTCACCTATGTGGAGTTCCCCTCTACCATCCTGCTGGGCCGCTAAGCCCCTGAAATCTTTTTGATCTGTGATCACGTTTGTGGTATCAGATACATAACACAACGAAACAATTTGAAGGAGGAAAACCCATGAAAAAGTTTGTTGCACTGTCTCTCGTTCTGATGATGGCTCTGGCTCTGTGCGCCTGCGGCAATAAGGTCGAAGCTCAGACCTGGAAGTTTGCCTGCTCCGCTACCGACAACACCTGCTGGGCTGATATGGGCCGTGATTTCGGCAAGATGATCAGCGAAGCTACCGACGGCGCTATCACCGTTCAGGTCTATGCTGCTGACCAGCTGACTTCCGGTAACCAGACCGAAGGTATCCAGGGCGTTATTGATGGTACCATCGATCTGTCCGCTCACTCCAACATCATTTACGCAAACTTCGATCAGCGTCTGAACGTTGTCTCTATGCCCTTCCTGTTCGACTCCTATGAGGATGTCGATGCTAAGCTGACCGGCGAAGCCGGCGCTGCTGTTGGTAAGGTCGTTGAGGAGCAGGGTCTGAAGCTGCTGGGCGTTGGCGAAAACGGCTTCCGCGCTGTTACCAACAATGTCCGCGCTATCGAGTCCCTGGAAGATATGAAGGGCCTGAAGATCCGTGTTGCCGGCTGTAAGGTTCTGAACACCGCTTATGACCTGTGGGGCGCCAACTGGACCAACGCTAACTGGTCCGAGGTCTACACCGGCCTGCAGACCGGTACCTACGAAGGCCAGGAGAATCCCTTCCCCACCGCTGACGGCGCTTCTATGTCTGAGGTTCAGACTCACGTCACCAACTGGACCGGTGTCTATGACTGCATCTTCTTCACCATGAACAAGGAGCTGTTTGACTCCCTGTCTCCCGAACTGCAGAAGACCGTTCTGGAGTGCGGCGCCAAGGCTGCTGAGAATCAGCGTAAGCTGCAGCGCGAAGGCGTCAACGAGGTTATCGAAAAGTGGAAGGCCGCTGGCGTCACCGTCACCGAGCTGTCCGACGAGGCCGTTGCCGAGTTCAAGGCTGCTACCGCTTCCATGTACACCGATCCCGAGATCGTCGAGCTGCTGACTGCCGACCTGATCGCTGCTTTCACCAAGTAAGTTCTTATTCCTTAAAAGTTGTATTACATTCATTGACGTTGTGTTGACGAAAAACGGCCGCGAAAGCGGCCGTTTTTCTGTATGCTGAATGGTAAGATGGTCATACCGACGAAAAACCGGGAAAGGATTTCAGCAATTTTGCATATTGCATCGTGAAAGGGAAATTGCAATAATATTGGTAACGGAATATCCGAAAGGAGTCGAGGTTTATGCAATATACAGCGGAATTTTTGAAAACGATCTACCGGGATCTGCTGTCTGTCCGGCTGTTCGAGGAAAAACAGGTGGAGGTTTATGCTCTGGGTAAGGTTCCCGGTCATATCCACAGCGGTATCGGTGAAGAGGCCGTCTGTACCGGCGTAATGGCTACCCGTAAGCCGGGTGACTGGTTCAAGATCAGCCACCGTCCGGTGGGTGCAGGTCTGGTTCTGGGCGCACCGCTGGAGACCATGTTTGCCGAACTGATGGGCAAGGCTACCGGAAATGCAAAGGGCTTGGGCGGCGTGCTGCATATGACCTCGCTGGAACACGGCATGGTGGGTTTTTCCGGCACGCTGGGCAGCGATATTGCCGTAGCCGACGGCGCGGCACTATCCATCCAGATGGCCGGTACGGACAATGTTTCCTATGTTTTTTACGGTGACGGTACTTCCAACCGGGGCCCTGTGCACGAGGCTATGAACCTGGCGGCCATCTGGAAGCTGCCGGTGCTGTTTGTCTGCAACAACAACCAGTACGCCATTTCTACCCCCTCTTCCTTCAGTTCGCCGGTGGAAAACCCCGGTGCTGACCGAGCAGCCGCTTACGGCATGCCTTCCCGGGTAGTGGACGGTCTGGACGTGCTGGCGGTTTATGAGGCCGCCCAGGAGCTGGTGGACGGTATCCGCGCCGGAAACGGCCCTGCCGTTCTGGACTGCCGTACTTATCGCGTCCGTGGTCACTTTGAGGGTGACCAGGCCAAGTATCGGGACGCTGCCGTCACCGAGGAATGGAAGAAAAAGGACTGCGTGAAGAAGCTGGAGGGCTATCTCATCCAGCAGGGCGTCATGACCGGGGATGAGCTGGAACAGGTGCGGGGTGAGATCCTGGAGAAAATGGAGGCCGCCATCGCCTTTGCCGATGCCAGCCCCGAGCCCACACCGGAAGACCTGTTCAAAAACCTGTACGTGTAAGCGGTAAAGGAGGAAAGAAGATGCAAAAGACTTATCTTCAGGCCATCGCTGCCGCTCTGCAGGAAGAAATGCGGCGAGATGACAAAATTTTGATTTTTGGCGAGGATGTTGCGGAGTTTGGCAACATTTTCGGCGTGACCCGCGGCATGCTGGAGGAATTTGGCCCCAAGCGTGTGCGCAACACCTCTATTTCTGAAACAGCCATCGTGGGCACCGCTCTGGGTGCTGCCGTCACCGGTCTGCGCCCGGTAGCGGAACTGATGTATGCTGACTTTACCATGGTGGCTTTTACCGAGATTTTCCACTGCGTGGCAAAGTGGCGTTTTATGCACGGTGAGGACTACAAGCTGCCGCTGGTCATCCGCTGCGCCATGGGCTCCTCCTTCGGCGCAGGTGCGGAGCACTCCAACTGTGTGGAAAGCCTGTTTATGCACGCTCCCGGCATGACGGTGATCTGTCCCACCACTCCTGCGGATGCCAAGGGTCTGCTCAAGAGCGCCATCCGCTCGGACAACCCCATTCTGTTCTGTGAGCACAAGCAGCTGTACCAGACCAAGGGTGAGGTACCCGAGGGCGATTATACCATCCCCATCGGCGTGGCAGATGTGAAGCGCCCCGGCAAAGATGTAACGGTGATCGCCGTGGGTCTGATGGTGCGCCGTGCGCTGGAAGCCGCCGAACTGCTGGAAAAGGAAGGCATCAGCGTGGAGGTCATCGATCCCCGCACCATCGTCCCCTTTGATAAGGAGACTGTATTCCAGTCGGTGCGCAAGACCCACCATGTGGTGATCGCCGAAGAGAGCAACAAGACTGCCGGCATCGGTGCAGAACTGGCAGCCATGCTACAGGAAGAGATGTACGATGAGCTGGACGGCCCGGTGGGCCGTGTGGCCGCCTTGGATGTTCCCATGCCCTATAACATCGCCATGGAAAAGCACGTGATCCCCGATGCCAACCGCATCGCCGCTGCTGTCCGTGCCCAGTTGGCCCGGGAACACTGACCGAACGGAGTGTGAGCTATGAGCATGGAACTGGTAATGTCCCGTGCGGGATTGACCATGGTGGAAGGCACCATCAGCTGTTGGCTGGTTCAGGAGGGTGCAGCCGTCCAAAAGGGCGACATCATCATGGAATATGAAAACGAGAAGAATACCATCGAATTTGCCTCTACCGAAAGCGGTTTTCTGCATATTACTGCCAAAGAAGGGGATACGGTCGCTGTTGGCGGCCCCATTGCAGTGGTAGCCGCAACAAAAGAGGAGTATGACGAGCTGACCGCCGGTGCTGCGCCCAAGGCAGAAGCTGTGCCCGTGGCAGAAGCTGCGGTACAGCCGACTGCGGCGGCACAGGTACCTGCCGTCCGGCCTGCAGCACTTACGGCAGAAGATGGGCGTATCCGCGCAACCGGCTATGCCAAAAAACTGGCTCGTGAAAAGCAGGTCGAACTAAAGAAGGTCAAGGGCACCGGCCCCAACGGCCGCGTGCTGGCACAGGATGTGCTGGATTATCTGGCGGAAGATACGCCCGCAGCAGCCCCTGCAGCGGCGGCTGCCTTTGTGCCCACCGGCGAAGCTGCGGTGGATGTGATCACCAAGATCCCCATGACCGGCATTCGTAAGGACATCGCCAACAATATGTATCACAGCCTGCAGTCCATGGCGCAATGTACTGCTGCCGCCGAGATCGACGTGACCGATCTGCTGGCCTATCGGCAGAAGTTGGTGGCGCAGCAGGATTTTCTGGGCTGCAAGGTAACGGTCAACGACCTGCTGTCCATGGCGGTGGTCAAGATGCTGAAAAAGCATCCGCTGGTAAATGCCACCTTCGACGGCAAGACCATTTTTGCCCATTCCTCGGTCAATCTCTCGGTAGCTGTGGCTGCTGAGGCCGGCCTGATGGTGCCCGTTGTCAAGGGTGCCGACCGAATGAGTCTGGTGCAGCTGCACAATGCCATGAAGGATCTGGCTCAGCGGGCCCGCGATAAGCAGCTGCGGGACGGGGAACAGGCGAACGGAACCTTTACCATCTCCAACGTGGGGATGTTCCCCATTGATTGGTCCACCCCCATCATCAATCCGCCCCAGGTTGCGATTTTAGGTTTTGGCAGGGCGGTGAAGAAGATGGCTGTGGTCAACGATCAGCCTGCCGTCCGCTCTATGATGACCATGTACCTGACCTTTGACCACCGTGTGATCGACGGTCTGGAAGTGGGCCGGGTGATGGAAGATATGCAGACATTGCTTTGCAATCCGGAATTGATCACCGCGTAAAAAACATAAAACGCAGGAGGCAACTCCTGCGTTTTTCCAGCGTGTCAAAAAAGTCAGATTTGTGTTCCTCATAGGACACGGGCCGCAGAGGACTGCGGCCTCTACAGGATTGTTTTTGGCCGTAATCTGTGTGATTATGGTCAAAAACACCGTAACCCGCTCGATTCTCCTCAGAAAATCGAGCGAAACCGGCGCAGCAGGCTGCAGCCGATTTTTGAAAGAAGCATCTTGCAAATTGCACATAATAGCGATATAATACATTCAAACAGAACAGGGGAGCTCGTGCGGCGGGCTGAGAGGAAGTCATCCAACTTCGACCCTTTAACCTGATGCGGATAATGCCGCCGTAGGAAGTCATACACAAGGATTTTTTACAGGAGGCATCCAAAGGGTGCCTCCTGTTTTTGTTTTACAATCAAATAAGTGGGGAGCTTGTAGGACAGGCTGAGAGGAAGGAATCACCTTCGACCCATATACCTGATTTGGATAATGCCAACGTAGGGACTTTTGTGCGCGTCACGGGAAACTTCCAGATCGGAGGTTTCCCGTATTTTTATTTTGGAGGTGCAAGCATGGTAAAGGTAAATGGTGCGGAACTGGATATCGCCGGAAAGACGGTATCGGAGTATCTGGCAACCACCAACTACGATCCCCAGCGAATCGCAGTGGAACGTAACGGCGACATCGTATTGAAGTCTCAGTATGATGTTACCGTTCTTGAAGATGGCGACAGTTTGGAGATTGTCAGCTTTGTGGGAGGTGGTTGATTGATTCCTTCTGAAAAAGAGTGGACGGATGCTTTGATTGATCGGCACGGACTTGACCTGCATGAACGGTTTTCGTCAGCAACCGTTGCCGTTTGCGGTCTCGGTGGACTGGGATCCAATCTTGCCATTGCATTGGCAAGAGCCGGTATTGGTAAACTGCTGCTGATCGATTTTGACCGGGTGGACATCACCAATCTACACCGGCAGCAGTACAAGGCAACGCAAGTCGGCCTTTATAAAACGGAGGCTCTCGCGGAAAACCTCCGGGAGATCGCACCCTATACGGAGATCCGGCCTGTGACGGCAAAAATCACAGCGGAAAACCTCACAGTGCTTTTAAAGGACGCAGATATCGTTTGTGAAGCATTTGATCGTGCAGAAGCCAAGGCGATGCTTGTAAATGGGGTCTTGGAGCAGCTGCCCGATTGTTATTTGGTTGCGGCATCCGGCATGGCAGGCATGGATACCCCAAACACCATCCGGACACGAAAAATCATGAAACGATTTTACCTGTGCGGTGATGAAGTCAGCGATGCGGCAGACACCATTGGACTGGTAGCTCCCCGTGTAATGCTTTGCGCCGCACACCAGGCACACACCGTCCTGCGGATCTTGGCAGGTAAATATGACGTTTAAGAAAGGGTAATTTTTTATGAACAACGATAAACTCATCATTGGTGGCCACGAATTTCATTCCCGTTTTATTCTCGGCTCGGGTAAGTATTCCATGAAGCTCATTGAAGCTGCTATTAAAGATGCAGGTGCAGAAATCATCACCCTTGCCGTTCGCCGGGCAAACACCAAGGAACACGAAAACATTCTGGACTACATTCCCGAGGGCATCACCCTTCTTCCTAACACCTCTGGCGCGAGAAATGCGGAGGAAGCCGTCCGGATTGCCCGCCTTGCAAGAGAACTGGGCTGTGGCAATTTTGTGAAGGTGGAGATCATGCGGGATACCAAGTATCTTCTGCCAGATAACCAGGAGACCATTAAGGCGACTGAAATCCTCGCAAACGAAGGCTTTGTGGTCATGCCCTATATGTATCCTGATCTGAACGCAGCCCGTGACATGGTCAATGCCGGTGCCGCTACCATTATGCCGCTGGCTTCTCCCATTGGCTCCAACAAGGGACTGGCTACCAAAGAATTTATTCAGATCCTCATTGATGAGATTGATCTGCCGATCATCGTGGACGCAGGTATCGGCAGACCTTCTCAGGCTTGCGAAGCTATGGAAATGGGTGCAGCGGCTATTATGGCCAATACTGCCCTTGCGACGGCCGGCGATTTGCCGCTGATGGCATATGCTTTCCGTCAGGCTATCGAAGCAGGCAGAAAAGCATATCTGTCCGGCCTTGGACGTGTGCTGACCCGTGGCGCATCTGCTTCCGATCCGCTCACCGGCTTCCTGCGGGATTAAGGAGAACAGTCATGGAAAATCAATTCTTTGTGGATTCCGGGCATCTTCCGCCGGAAGCGCTTGCGAAAAAGCACCGGCTGGAAACCGATCCCTCCAGTCGTAAGAATCACATGGAATACCTGCCGGGTATGGAGATCATCCAATCCGATGTGTGTCAGCAGGTGCTGTCTCAGATGAACGCTTTTGATTCTTCCATCTACACTGCCCGTGATGTTCGTGCCGCCCTCGACCACGATACTTGTTCTGTCGAGGACTTTAAGGCACTCTTATCTCCTGCGGCAGAACCTTTTCTGGAAGAAATGGCGCAGAAAGCCCGTATGGAGACAAGCAAGCACTTTGGCAATACCGTTTACTTATTTACCCCTCTGTATATCGCCAATTACTGCGAAAACTACTGCGTTTACTGCGGCTTCAACTGCTACAACCATATCAACCGCATGAAGCTGAATCTGGAGCAGATCGAACATGAAATGAAGGTCATTGCCGACTCCGGTATGGAGGAAATCCTGATTCTGACCGGCGAAAGCCGTGTCCAGAGCGATGTGCAGTACATCGGGGAAGCCTGTAAGCTGGCAAGGAAGTATTTCCGCATGGTGGGTTTGGAAATCTATCCTGTGAACACCGATGAATACCGTTATCTCCACGAGTGCGGTGCAGACTATGTGACCGTATTTCAGGAGACCTATGATGCCGACAAATACGAAACCCTCCATTTGTTTGGACACAAGCGTGTATGGCCCTATCGTTTTGATGCACAGGAACGAGCGCTCCGTGGCGGTATGCGTGGTGTTGCCTTCTCTGCACTTCTTGGCTTGTCCGATTTTAGAAAGGA
>JAGAVA010000111.1 GCA_017620505.1 Clostridia bacterium | reverse complement strand
TTTACAGGAATTGCAGGAAAAAGTAGCCCGCAAGCGCAAGCTGGAAGGCATGATGGAAGAACTGCGGCAGCAGCAAAGCCAGCTGCGGACACAGGTAGCACAGCTGGATGCTGTTCGTATGAAGGAGCAGGCCGACGTAGACAAGCTGGAAGGCCGCAGTCTGGCAGCTTTCTTCTACAATGTGGTGGGTAAAATGGACGAGCATCTGGATAAAGAACGGGAAGAGGCCTATGCTGCCGCCGTGCGCTATGACGCAGCCTTTCGGGAGTTGGAAACGGTGGAGCAGGATATTCGCCGTTATCAGCAAGAGATGCGTGGGCTGACAGGGGTGGAGGTAGCCTATCTGAAAGCCCTGCAGGATAAAAGGGATGCCATTAAGGCAGGCGGTTCAGCTGTGGCGCAGGAGATCGATCGACTGGAAGAGCAGCTTCGCAGATGCAAGATCATGGGCAAGGAGCTGCGGGAGGCCATTTCTGCCGGAACGCAGGCCCGTTCGACAGCACAGCAGATCTGTGACAGACTGGATGATGCTGACGGCTACGCTACGTGGGACAAATGGGGCGGCGGCCTGATGGCCGATATAGCCAAACACGATGCACTGGATCAGGCTCAGAATGGAGTCAATCATTTGCAGGCTGCATTGCGGCGCTTCCGTACAGAAATGGCGGATGTGCGACTGCAGGCAGATCTGCAGGTCAATCTGGAGGGCTTTGAACGGTTTGCCGACTATTTCTTTGACGGTTGGATTGTGGATTGGATGGTTGCTGACCGCATTCGTCAATCTCAGCGGCAAATGAGTGATGTGCTGCTGAAAATCGACGGTGCCCTCAGCCGCCTGAGTGCCATGGAGCGTGACAACAAAGGACAGGCAGACGGTCTGCAGCGCCGTATCGATGAGTTGGTAAAAAACACCGTGCTGTAAACCCGGGTACAGGAGGGGTTAAATGAAAGTTTCTTGGAAAATGGAACTGCTATATACCGTCATGCGCGTGATCGGGATCCTGATGAGCATTATCGGTATTTTCACAGCGGCATTTAATGGTAACTTATTTTGGTTTATCGCCGGTATTGTCCTGTTTTTTACAGGCGTTTATCTGGAAGACCGTATGTACCGCTGTCCCAAATGTGGACATTATCTGCGAGAAAGAAACCATCGAGGATTTCCTTCCGATCACCTGTTTACCGACTGTCCCGGCTGCGGCTGGCGGGTGATCATTGAAAAAGAATAAAACAAAAAGCGGCTCAGCGAGCCGCTTTTTCCTGTCTTACTTCAGTTTTACTACTTCAAATACTGTCAAGGTTCCATCCTTTACAGTGAAGTGCACATCATACCCCGAAAAGGCCACGCCGTATTTTCGCTCCGGGTCGTCGTGATACTGGGGGCGGGGGTCCTGCTTGAGCACTTCCACGATGGCCTCCTGCTTGGTTTTGGGGAAGATGTTCAGCAACTCCTCCGGGAAGACCACTTCCAGATGATACTCCTTTTTCTCGTGAGCAAAGCCGCCCCGGGCATCGGGATGACTGTCCACATAAGGCAAATAAGGTTTGATATCATAGATGGGGGTGCCGTCCCGCAGGTCTACGCCCGACACATGGATCACCGGCCCCTGGTGCTCGGTGAGCTCCACCTTTTCCAGCTTGACCGACGAAAGGCCGATGGGGTTGGGGCGGAAGGGAGAGCGGGTGGCAAATACGCCCACTGCGGTGTTGCCGCCCAGACGGGGTGGTTTGACGGTGGCAGCCCAATTTTGCTTTTCAGGCACCTGAAACTTCCACAGCAGCCACAGGTAATCGTACTCCTCCATGCCTTTTACCGCGTCGGGGCTGCGGTATTCCGGCTCGAAGACAATGGTACCTTTGAGGCTTTCTACCAGACCGCTCTGTCGGGGAATTCCAAACTTTTGGGGGAAATCGGTGTGAATATGTGCAATGATCTTCATAGAATCGCTCCAAATCGGTTAATAAGGCCATTATACGGGAAAATGGAGCAATAGGCAAGAAAAAGCCGGTGCAATTGCACCGGCTTTTGAGGGTCGTTACAGCTTCCAGGCTTCCTGGCGGGTGTGCAGCAGCTTGTGGGACAGATGCCCCAGCGGTTTCTCCAGATACTCCGCGTACAGGGTCTGCACATCGGGATTCTCGTGGGAGAAGCGGATGGGATTGTTTACGTCCAGCTGATACAGCAGACGGCCACGGGCTTCTGCCAGCTCCTGACCTTCGTGGATGGGCTGACCGCCGCCACCGGCGCAGCCGCCGGGACAGGCCATGATTTCTACGAAATCATACTGCACTTCTCCGCGAACAATGGCCTGACACAGCTTACGGGCATTTCCCAGACCGCTGGCTACCGCCACGCGGATCTGGCCGCCGGGAATGGGGAAGACGGCTTCATTCCAGCCGTCGTGGATACCACGTACCTGCTGGAAATGATTGACGGGCGGATTGCCGCCGGTGAGCAGGAAATATGCCGAACGCAGAGCAGCTTCCATAACGCCGCCGGTAGCGCCGAAGATGACGGCAGCGCCGGTGCCGGAGCCCAGAGGCGAATCAAAGTCCTGCTCGGGCAGGGCTGCGGGATCGATCAGCGAAGCGCGGATCATGCGGTCGGCTTCACGGGTGGTCAGGACGATGTCCACGTCACGACCAAAGCCTGCATCGTTGACGGCTTCCACAGAACACTCGTATTTCTTGGCGGTACAGGGCATCACAGAGATCACGCGGATTTTGGAGGCATCTACACCGATTTTCTGGGCAAAATAGCTCTTGGTGATAGCGCCGAACATCTGCTGGGGAGATTTGGCAGAGGAAAGCTGAGGTACCAGCTGGGGATATTCCATCTTCAGAAAACGCACCCAGCCCGGGCAGCAGGAGGTAAACATGGGCCAGTTGTGCTTGTCAGCCTCGCCAAGCCGCTCCAGCAGCTCGCTGCCTTCCTCCATGATGGTCAGGTCGGCGGCAAAATTGGTGTCAAAAATATAGTCGATACCCAGCGAACGGAAGGCGGCAGCCATGCGTTTTTCGGTGGCCTGTTCCTTGCTGAGCCCCAGACCCTCGCCCCAGGCCGAACGAACAGCCGGTGCGATCTGCATAACGGTGATGATTTCGGGATCGGCGATCCAGGAGAAGACCTCCTCGGTATCGTCGCGCTCGCGCAATGCGCCGACGGGACAATGGGTAATGCACTGTCCGCACAGGGCACATTCAGCATCCTGGATTTTCAGACCGTTGCGCACGCCGACGGTGGTACGGGCACCAACGCCTTCTACATCCCAGACACCCATGTTCTGAATCTTTTCGCAGGTGCTGACACAGCGCATACACTTGATGCACTTCTCATTTTCCCGAATCAAGGGGAAGGTCTTGTCCCAATGGATCGCTTTTGCCTTGCGCTCATAGGGGAAAGAGAAGATGTTCATGTCATTAGCCAGCGACTGCAGTGCACAGTTGCCGCTGCGGACGCAGGAGGGACAGTGACAGTCATGCTGCGCCAGAATCAGCTCTACGTTGATCTTACGAGCCTTTCGGGCACGTTCACTGTTGGTGTGAACCACCATGCCGTCTTCTACATAGGTGTTGCAAGCGGCGCACAGACGATCGCGGCCTTCCACTTCTACCATGCAGACACGGCAGCCACCGATCTCGTTCAGATCCTTAAAATAACACAGGGTGGGAATCCGGATACCCAAACTGCGGGCAGCCTCCAGAATGGTCCAATCTTTGGGGATGGTGATTTTCTTTCTATCGATGGTCAGGGTTACCATTTCCTCGTCCTCCCTCCTTTGAATGCGCCGAAGCCATAGTGGTCACAACGCAGACATTTGCTGCACTCCTGCTCGATCTCGTCTGCCGACAGACCTTCTTCCATCAGCGTGAAGTCCTGCTTACGGTCTCCGGCATCCCGTTCACGCATATTTGCGCGACCACAGGCAGTTCGGAAATGATGGGTCGCGTGAGGAATCTCAAAGTCCACAGTGATCTCGTGATGCATATCGAAGCTTTCATCAATGTTGCCTGCAGCAACCTTACCGGCCTGAATGGCACGGATAACGGTAGCAGGGCCGGTGACACAGTCACCGCCGGCATAAACATTGGGCATACCGGGAACGGTGGCCGTTTCTTCGGCGATCAGTACACCACGTTTGGTGGGAACGCCGTCTTCTTCAAACGGTGCAGCCTCGATGGCCTGACCGATGGCAACCACCACGATATCGCCCTCATAACGTTGTTCGGGCTCATTGGCATTACGGGGCAGGGGACGACCGTCCTTGTAATCGCCAACGATCTGAGGTTGGACGATCAAGGCGGTCACGTTGTTGTTTTCGTCGGTTTCAATACGGACGGGAGCGCGGAGGGTCTCCACTTCACAGCCTTCTGCGATAGCGCCCTCGATCTCCTCGGGCATGGCCGTCATATCCTGACGGCGGCGACGGTAGAAGCAGTAGACTGCAGAAGCACCCAGACGGACCGAGGTGCGGACGGCATCCATGGCCACATTGCCGCCGCCCACGATGAGCACACGCTTGCCGGTGAAGTCGGGTCCCCGGCCTTCGCCCATGTCGCGGAGCAGCTGAACCGCCGAATAAACGCCGTTGGCGTCTTCGCCGGGGATACCAAGCCGCTTGCCGGAGTGTGCGCCGTTGGAAATGTAAACCCGGTCATAATCCTTGCGGAGCTGTGCAAAGGGAATATCCTTGCCGATATTGACCCCCAGCTTGACCTTCACGCCGGTGGACAGAATGCAATCAATGTCGGCATCCAGATATTCATCGGGCAGACGGTACAGCGGAATACCAAAGCGCAGCATACCGCCCAGCTTATCGCGTGCTTCAAACACAGTGACATCATGCCCCATCAGCCGCAGGAAATAGGCAGCCGTCAGGCCGGCAGGGCCGCCGCCGATGACGGCAATGGTTTTACCGGTATCGGGAGCACACTGAGGTGCGGGAACGGTGCCTGCATGATCGACGGCGTAGCGCTTGACACCACGAATGTTGATGGCATCATCAATGATATTGCGGCGGCAGTGGGCTTCGCAGGGATGCTCGCAGATCAAGCCGCAGACACTGGGGAAGGGGTTGTCTTTGCGGATCAGGCGGACGGCGTCGGCATAACGTTTTTCGCCCACCAGTGCAATGTAACCGGGAATATCCACATGAGCAGGACAGCGCTCCACGCAGGGAACAGCGTGGAAGTTGGCAGTACAATGCCCCTGTTCAATATGTGCAAGATAATCATCGCGGAAGGCATTCAGACCGTGCAGCACCAGGTGTGCAGCTTCAAAGCCGATGGCGCAGTCTGCCGAATCGGCGATGACCTGGGCGGTATCGCGCAGAACCTCCAGATCGTAATGGTTTGCATGACCTTCCAGAATGCGATCCAGAATACAGGAGAGCTGGTCAAGTCCAACGCGGCAGGGGGTACATTTGCCGCAGCTTTGTGCAAGGCACAATTTCAGGAAAGCGGAAGTCAGGTCGACCGGACAGTTACCCTGGGGGCCGGCGGCTACGCGGCGATCCAGGTCGGCGTAGAGATTGTTCATGGTCTCCTGAGCAATATCCGGTTTGGGAATGCGTAATCTGCTCATAAGATCGTGTGCTCCTTCCTGTTGTTTTACAACGTGGCAGTTTTGTGAAAAGTGTTTTAAGCTTTTTACAATCATATCACAAAACTTGATAAAAGTAACCAAAAATTTCGACTTAAAATAGCGTTTTTCGGAAATTTGTATAAAAGATACAAAAATGGAACTGTATTTTTGGAGAAAGAAAAGATCGGCTGGTTTGTGGGAAAAAGATTGCGAAAGCTGTGGTAACATGATATAATATTTTGACAAAAGTTTTGACAAAAAGATGGATTCTGTAAACGATATAGAGAGGAGCCTGACCATGGACGAAAAAGTGAAGGAATTGCTGGAAAAAGCCAAATTGACGGCAGGCATGGCCGCCGACACCGCCGTAAAGGCTGCCGGTATGGTCTCCCAGAAGGGAACCCAGCTGGTGGAAAAGACCAAGCGCAATTTTCAGGTCTTTGATCTGAACAACGAGGTGGAACTGCTGATGCGCGACATCGGTCGGATGGTTTATCTGACCCATACCGGTGTGGAGACCGACGAGGCTGCTCTGGAAGAAAAGCTGGCACAGATCGACGAAAAGTATGCTGCCATCGCCGCCATCAAGGAGGAGTTGGAGGCACAGAAAACCACTACCGTTTGTCCTGTCTGTGGGAAAGACTGCGATAAAAACGACCTGTATTTCCGTGTCTGCGGCGAAAAGCTGCAGTAAGATACTTGCATTTAAAGCGCAGGGGGCTTTCTCCTGCGCTTTGTGTTCGGAAAGGAGAAAACCATGTACCCTTTTTCTTGTTATGAAGAAAGTGCGGCTGCTATTCGGGAGAAAATCGGTGATTTTCAGCCCCAGGTGCTGCTGATTCTGGGTTCCGGCCTGGGCTTTTTGGGCAATGAGGTAGAGGATGCCATTGCCATCGACTATGAAAACATCCCCCATTTCAAGGTGTCCACCGCTCCCGACCACGAGGGCCGGCTGGTCTTCGGAAAGCTGTCCGGTGTGGACGTGGCGGTGATGCAGGGACGTATGCATTATTATGAGGGCTACACCCCGGAAGAGGTGGCCTATCCCGTCCGTGTGGCAAAACTGCTGGGCGTGCATACCATGATCGTCACCAACGCCGCCGGTGCCATCAATACCGGCTTCCAGGTGGGTGATCTGATGCTCATCGAGGATCACATCCGCATTATGGGCGAAAGCCCCCTGCGGGGCGAGAATTTGCCTCAGTTTGGCCTGCGCTTCTGCGATATGACCGAGACGTATGATCCCGAGCTTCGTGCCATGGCACTGGAAAAGGCCAAAGCCATGGGTCTGCGGGTGCAGCAGGGCGTGTATTTCTACTTCCCCGGCCCGCAGTTTGAGACCCCTGCAGAGATCCGTATGGCGCGAACCATGGGCGGCGATGCCGCCGGTATGTCCACCGTCTATGAGGCCACCACCGCCAACCACTGCGGTATCCGTACCTTGGGCATCTCGCTGATGACCAACATGGCCGCCGGTATTCTCAAGCAGAAGCTGTCGGGTGAAGAGGTCAATGAAGCCGCCGGCCGGGCGCAGAAGAGTTTCTCTTCGCTGGTGCGTGCCTGTCTGCCCGAACTTGTGAAATAAGGAGCAAAAACAATGCTGGATACACTGATCAAAAACGTGACCGCCGTTACCATGGATGATGAAGGTCACCTCTATCACGATGCCTATATCGCCATCAAGGATGGTAAAATCACTTATATCGGTACCGATGCCCCTCAGGAGCAGGCTGAAAAAGTCATTGACGGTCGTGGTATGATCGCCATGCCCGGTCTGGTGAACACCCACTCCCATGCCGCTATGTCGCTGATGCGGGGTTACGCCGACGATTATGTGCTGCAGGAGTGGCTCAACGACCACGTGTTCCCCATTGAAGGCAAGCTGGTGGGCGACGACGTGTACTGGGCCATGCTGTGGACGCAGGCAGAGATGCTGGCCACCGGCACCATTGCCTATACCGATATGTATATGCATCTGCCCAAGATGGCAGAAGCTGCCGTGGACGGCGGCCTGTACGCCAATATTTCCAACGGAGCCATGTGCTTCAATCCTGCCGGTTACTGCTTCGACACCGACAGCGTCACCGGACAGAACCGGGAGGTTCTGGAGCGCTTCCATAAGGTGGACAATGGCCGCGTCAAGCTGGATGTGTCCATTCATGCGGAATATACCAGCTTCCCCGGCCTGTGGCAGGATTTTTCGGCCTATGCCGCCGAAAACGGCCTGAATATGCACATTCACCTGTCCGAAACCCGTGCAGAGCATGAAAACTGCATCGCCAAGTACGGCAAGACTCCTGCTGCCATTCTGGCAGAAAACGGTGTGTTCAACACCCGTACCACCGCCGCACATTGCGTCTGGGTTTCTGATGCTGATATGGATCTGCTGCGGGAAAAGCAGGTCACCGTGGCCCATAACCCCGTCAGCAACCTGAAGCTGGCTTCCGGTATTGCGCCGGTGGCCCGTATGCTGGAAAAGGGTGTCAACGTGGCACTGGGCACCGACGGCGTGTGCTCCAACAACAACCACGATCTGTTTGAGGAGATCAAGCTGGCAGCGCTGCTGCAAAAGGGCGTCAGCGGCGATCCCCGTCTGGTTCCCGCCCAGCAAGCGCTGAAGATGGCTACCCGTGCCGGTGCCTTTGCCCAGGGCAGAGAACAGGAGATCGGCCAGCTGAAGGAAGGCTTCGATGCCAGCCTGATTCTGGTGAATACCGGCAAGCCCGGTCTGTATCCCGTGCACAATCCTGTGTCCACGCTGGCCTATTCTGCCCGCGGAGGTGACGTGTATCTCACCATGATCCGCGGCAAGGTGCTGTATGAAAACGGCATTTACACAGCGCTGGATATGGAGCGTATCCGCAGCAAGATGGAGCCGATTCTGAACCGACTGTTCCGCGCATAAGCTTGTGTTATCTCAACATAAGGGGGACACCGGCTTGAGCAGGCAAAAGAACAGAAGCTTTTTTGGCGGGACGCTGGTTTTGATGCTTTCGGGCATTTTGGTAAAGGTCATCGGGGCATTTTTCTCCATTCCGCTGGCAAATCTTTACGGCGCCGACGGAAATGATATCTTTATCAGCGCATACTATGTGTATACCGCCATGTATGTGATCTCCTCTGCCGGTCTGCCGGTGGCGGTCTCCAAGATGGTCTCGGAGGCCAAGGCGCTGGGAAGAGGAGGCGAAGTCCGGCGGATCGCCCGGGTGACCTTCCTCACCTTTCTGATCATGGGTTTGGCGCTTTCACTGGCCATGATCCTGCTGGTGGATGAAATCTGCCTGTTCATTGGTGGATCCTGCCGCTATGCCATTCTCACGGTGGCGCCCACCATTTTCTTCACCTGTATCGTGTCGGCTGTCCGGGGCTATTTCCAGGGGCTTTCCAATATGATCCCTACCGCCGTCTCCCAGATCATCGAAGCGCTGGGCAAGCTGATTTTCGGCCTTGGCCTGGCCTGGTATCTGATGGGTGCAGGTTATCCGCTGGATGTGGTGGTGGCTGGTGCCATCGGCGGTGTGACACTGGGAACGGTGTTTTCTGCCCTGTTCGTGATCTGCTATGCCCTGCGGCACAAAGAAGAAGCAGCTCTGCCGGAGGGCGGCAGCTGCCGCAGCAGCCGGGAAATCTTAAGGACACTGGTCAAACTGGCCATTCCCATTACGGTGGGGGCATCGGTGTTCAGTGTCAGCTCGCTGATCGACACGTTTATGGTCAAACTGCGGCTGCAGGAAGGCTGCTTTATGACCGATGCGGCAGCCGGATTTACCTACGGAGCTTACGGATATGCCGTAAAGCTGTTTAACTTGCCATTGACGCTGGTAACAGCAATCGGTGTTAGTTTGATTCCCGCCATCAGCGGGGCGTTAGCCGTTGGCAGCCGGAAAAAGAGCGTTCAGCTGACCGAAAGCGCTTTTCGACTGACCGGCCTGCTGGCCTTCCCCTGCGCGGTGGGGCTGGCGGTCATTCCCCAGCCTATTTTAGAAGTGCTGTTCGTCAGTCAGCCCGAGGCCTGCGCCCTTGCGGCGCCGCTGCTGCGGCTGCTGGCGCCGGCGGTCTTTCTGGCCGGTATGGTATCGGTGAGCAACCCTGTTTTGCAGGCCACCGGCAAGGTCAACCTGCCGGTGATCGCCATGGGCGTTGGTGCACTGGTGAAGATCGCTTGCAATTATGCGCTGGTGGGATTACCTGATATCGGTATCCACGGCGCGCCCATCGGTACCAGCCTGTGTTATCTGGTGATTCTGGTGATCAATCTGGTGAACATTCGCCGGCTGCATATTCCGTTTTCTCTGCGCCGCTCTTTCCTGCGGCCGCTGCTGGCTGCTGGGGTGATGGGTGTATTCGTCTGGCTGATCTATCCGCCGCTGGCGGTACTTCTGGGCAACGGACGGCTGATGAGCCTGATTTCCGTGCTGCTGACGGTAGCTTTGGCTGCAGTCATTTATCTGCTGATGCTGATCGCGGTAAAGGCGTTGCCGCGTGAAGATATCTTAATGCTTCCAAAAGGCGAAAAAATTGCAAAAATCCTGAGAATTCGATGATTTGGCATTGCCAAGGGGATGAAAATATGGTAGATTTAAAAAAGGAAACTTATGGGTTTGAAGATCTGCAAAAAATCATGACGCATCTGCGTCAACCCGAGGGCGGCTGTCCCTGGGATGCAGCTCAGACACACGCCAGTATCCGCAAAAATTTCATAGAAGAGGCCTACGAGGTCTGTGAGGCCATTGACCGAAATGACAACGCCCTCTTATGCGAGGAATTGGGAGATACCCTGTTCCAGGTGGTGTTCCACACCCAGATCGCTGAGGAGGAGGGCGCTTTTTCCATGGACGACGTTACCTCGGGCATCTGTAAAAAGATGATCGAGCGGCACCCCCATGTCTTTGGCACTCACGAAAAACTGGAGAAACCCGAGGATACCTATAACGTCTGGGATGCGGTCAAGGCTCAGGAAAAGAGCCAGAAGACCTATACCGACGCTATGAATGACGTGGCAAAGACCCTGCCTGCACTGATGTATGCCGAAAAGGTGCAGGGCAGAGCCAAAAAATCCGGCTTTGACTGGCCAGCGGTCAGCGGTGCCATGGAAAAGATCCGGGAGGAAACTGCCGAGTTGCAGGAATGCCTGGATCAGGGTCGTGATATTCAGGAAGAGCTTGGGGATCTGCTGTTTGCTGCCGTCAATGTTGCGCGGATGCAGGATATAGACCCCGAGGAAGCCTTGCTGCGGGCCACGCAGAAATTTATGAAACGCTTTGCGTTGGTGGAGCAGAAGGCCGGTACCGCCCTGAAAACCATGTCCATTGATGAGATGACTGCCCTGTGGCAGCAGGCAAAGGAAGAAACGAGATAAACGGGAGACCGTTTTTTATAAAAAGGAAATTATAAAATGGAGGAATATACCAATGAACAAGACTGAACTGGTTGCAGCTATTGCTGAGAAGACCGATCTGACCAAGAAGGATGCCGAACTGGCTCTGACCGCTGTTGTGGAATCCATCACCGAGGCTCTGGAGAAGGGCGATAAGGTCCAGCTGATCGGCTTTGGTTCTTTCGAAGTGAAGAATCGTGCTGCCCGCACCGGCCGCAACCCCAAGACCAAGGAAGCTATCGAGATCGCCGCTTCCAAGTACCCTGTTTTCAAGGCCGGCAAGGCTCTGAAGGACAAGGTCGCCAAGTAAAGTACGATCATCATTTTATGGGGCTGCTTTTTGCGGCCCCATTTTATCATCGGAGGAACCTATGCGTTTGGATAAATATCTCAAGGTCGCCCGGCTCATCAAGCGCCGCACGGTGGCCAACGATGCCTGTGATGGCGACCGGGTCACCGTCAACGGCCGAGAGGCAAAAGCCTCCTATCAGGTCAAGGTGGGCGATGTGATCGGCATCACCTTCGGCAACCGCAGCCTGCGGGTAAAGGTGCTGGCCGTGCCGGAATTTGCCAATAAAGAGCAGGCCGCTTTGCTGTATCAGGAGCTGCCCGCTGAGGAATAAACCGCCGAAAGGGGAGATCGATATGAATGGCAATCAACAGAGAGTGGATGCCTTTCGTGCAAAAATTGAAGAGCAGTCCCCGAAAAAAGGGAAGCGGGAGCGTTCCTATTTGCGGTCGCTGGTAATGATTTTTGTCATCGTGGCGATCGCTGCTACCGTGGTTGATCTGCGGAAACCCAGCGCCGACAAGGCGCAGGCTGCCTTTACCGATCTGGTTTATCAGCAGATGGAGGTGCAAAAGGCTGATTTTTGGTTGGGTGAGGCTACTGCACAGGAGCTGCTGCGGCAGGAAGGCTGGATTACCGGCAAGGACAGCGACCCGGATGTCCGCCGGACGGCAGCTGCTTTGCTGAACCTTCCCCATGTGAGCTTCAGCGATGCGTCGGTACTCAATTGGAACGGACTCAAGACCGAAGAAGCTGCCCGTCTGTGGGATCTATGGCAGCAGCAGCCGGAAGGACAGTCGGAACTGGACTTCATCAACAGCCAGCTGGCAATCCACAAGCAGAACAAGACCCTGCCCGGACTGGGGGAGGATATTTGGATGCTTGACGATCTGTATCTGCTGGCGGTTGACGGTGATACGGTGGGTATCTGCCTGTTGAGCGATCTGAAACATCTGGACTAAACTCTGCATAAAAAACAAGACCTTCTCATAGGATTGGACAAACCAATGCCATGAGGAGGTCAATTTTTATGGTCAATAACGATTTCCGCGCCGAACTGCCCCACAGCATCCAGCTGGAAGAACGGCATCGTCTGGTGGTCACAGGTGTCAGTGAAGTGCTCAGCTTTGACGAAAACGAGGTGATTATGGACACCAGCCTGGGTCTCTTGACGGTGGAGGGTGAGGGGCTGCACGTGGAGAAACTCAGTCTGGACATGGGTGAACTCAGCCTGGAGGGCTCTATCCAGAGCCTTTGCTACAGTCGTGATCGACAGAAGAAAGGCTCCTTCTGGTCCCGGGTATTTTAAATGCTGCCCACAGAATTCGGCCTGCAAATGCTGTTTTGCCTGCGATTTGCAGGGCTTGGCGCGGTGCTTGGCGTATTTTATGACCTGCTGCGGGCGATTCGCACCCACTTTCGGTTAAAACGGTGGGGGACAGGCCTGTTGGATGTGCTGTTTTCCATAACGGGAATGGTCTGCTTTTTGCTGCTGCTTCTTTGCGGTACCGATGGACGCCTGCGGTTTTACCTGCCGCTGGGGCTGGTGACAGGCTTTCTGCTTTATCGGAAAACTGTTTCCCGAGGCGTACTGCATGTACTTCTGTGGTTGCTGAAGCTGGCAGGCAGAATTGTGGACGAGTTATGGGCGTTTCTGCTGTGGGCTTTCAGCTTCCCACGGGGGAACTGAGTCAAAGCAGGATGGACCAGCCCTCAAAGCTGTGCAGACCGCTGCCGTGGCAGAGCTTTCCGGCAGCCCGAAGTGTTCGCAAACCGTCCCGCATTTGAACTGCCAGACCGGCGGAAAGCTGCAAGTCGTGATGCCCGGGCAGGATTTGCCTGATGGGCAAAGCAGTCACTTTTTCCAGTGATTGCAGAAAGGCCTGCGGATCGGTGGAGGGATAGTTGGCATATAGCGTGCCGCAATAAATCAGATCACCACTGTAAAGGCTGCCACGGTCGGCTTCCCAAAAGCAAAGATGGCCGGGGGAATGGCCGGGCGTGTGCAGCACAGTAACCTGTCTGCCGCCCAGTTCAATCAAATCCCCATCCTGCAGCAACAGGCTGGGAGAACCTTGAAAAAGGTCGTAATCCTGCAAATTGGAGCCTTCCGGTGGAGTGAAATCTTTCATCAATTGCTGTTTTACTATTGCCAGCGGCAGCGGAAAGTGCCCTTGCAGCCAGTTTTGTTCCAGCGGATGCACACCGTGCATCCCAAACTGCCGATGCCCGCCGATATGATCCCAGTGAACATGAGTGCTGACCACCAGAACCGGCAGGTCGGTCAGTTGTTCTACCTGCGCCCGCAGGTCACCAATACCCAAGCCGGTGTCGATGAGCAGGGCACGCTCTTTTCCCAGTAAAAGATAGCAGTGGGTCTCCTCCCAGTGCCGCCATTCGGAAATCACAAAGGTGTCTGAATTCCAATGTTTAACGGTGAACCAGTTTTTCATGGATACCTCCAAACAAATAGGCGGGAGCATCGCTCCCGCCTTTGGATGGTTTACAGCAGATAGGCCACCAGAAGATCAAAGGTGGCGGTCAGACCGTCGATATGGGTGCGCTCGTAACCGTGAGAGGCGTACACGCCGGGGCCGATCAGGCTGTGCTTGATGTCGTAGCCGGCACGCAGAGACACGTCCACGTCGGAGGAATAGGCGTGGTATACGTCAATGGCGTAATCAATGTTGTTGTCGATGGCGGCCTTCAGCAGAGCGGTGGTGACTTCATAATTGTAGGGGCCGCCACCGTCCTTGGCGCAGATGGAAACCTGCTTTTCCGTACAGGTCATGGTGTCACCCACACAGCCCATGTCCACGCTCATCATCTCCACGATACCCTCGGGAATGCCGTGGGCGGCGCCGTGACCCACTTCCTCATAAACGGTGAAGGAGATCCAGATGGAGCGCTTCAGCTGGATGTTTTCGTCGGCGATCATCTTTGCCAGAGCCAGCAGCACGGCGGCGCTGGCCTTGTCGTCCAGGAAACGGCTCTTGATGTAGCCCTTGGAGGTGATGGTCAGACGGGGCTCGACGGCAACGATGTCACCGGCGCGGATGCCCAGCTTGGCAACGTCCTCGGCAGAACGAACATCCTCGTCCAGCACCACTTCCATGTTGCTCATAAAGTCGCGCTTCAAGGTAGCAAGTTCCAGATTCACATGGGAAGAGGCATTTTCGATCTGGATGGTGCCTTCGTACTCGCCGTCAAAGCGGGTCTTGACCTTGACGTTCATGGTTTCCACGTTGGTGGCCTGCAGACCACCGATGCGGGACAGCATCAGACGGCCGTTAGGCTTGACACAGTCCACCATAGCGCCCAGGGTATCCACGTGCGCCATCAGCATAATGGGCTCTCCCTCGCCGCCCAGATGGGCGCGAATGCCGCCCTTATAGGGGTTTTCGGGCTTGTAACCCAGACGGATCAGCTCAGCATTCATGTATTCCTGCACTTCGGCAGTGTAGCCGCTGGGACTGTCGATGGCCATGATGGCTTTCAGCTGTTCCAGCATATATTCCTGATATTGCTTTTTCATGGAAAACCTCCCAAGTTGTTCATAGTACCTTCAGAATATCATATCCATGGGCGATTCGCAAGGAAAAACCTTGACGATGAGGGGAGATTTGGTACGCTCAAACAGAATAACAAAAAGCCTGTGCTGTTTGCACAGGCTTTTAAGTTGACTTATAAGCGGAAGGGACTGGTCTCGATCACCCGATGGAGGCGGGGCCGATTGTGGATACTGTGGTTATAAGCGTTGTCCAGCCAGTATTCCACCAGCTCCTGATAGATCTCGGTGAGCAGCTCGCCCAGATAGTGCTTTTCGTGCAGATCCAGATTGTAAAGGTCGGTGCGGCAGTCCAGCTCTTCCCACATGAGATGGATCTTCATGACCATCTCGGTGAATTCATTGGACTGGGTCAGCGCCGGGTTTTCCAAAATGTTGCGATAATAGTCCTTGCGCTCATCCAGATGGTAGTGCAGACCGAAAAAGTCTACTTTTTCCACATCCAGATGGAAGGGATAATCCTTCAGATGGATTTTGGCGCTCTGATAATCTACCGATTTCCAGTCCATTCTCACTGCAAGGATATCCGACAACAGAGAAAAGTTGGGGTCGAAAGCGGACAAATATCGCAGCATATTGCCGCCCGATTCATTGAAAAACAGTGTTTCGATGATGGAAAGCTTGCTCTGGTTTTCTTCTTCATGGGTTTTCTCAATAATACGGTCAAAAAACAGAGAAACCAGAATGACTTCCAGCGGCATACCCGCCAATTCATGCAGGAAGAAGATCCCAATATGGTGCAGATCGCGGAAAATCAGATAATGCAGCAAGTACAGCACGCCAGAGGTGCAAAGCAGCAAAAGAACGATCTGTCGTATCGTCAGCTTGTGGGCAAAGGGATGCTTCATGAGCGGGCTCCTTTCTGAATATCTTACAGGTCGGACAGTTTCAGGTCGGCGGTATAGGTCACACCACGGTCATTGATGATAAACACGTGGATGGCGGCATTCTCACCAAGAGGATTGGCGCTGAGCATGGCCTTGGCGGGGATGAAAATGTTGCCGTTGACGGTGGCCTTGGTGTAGTGGAAGGGGCGGTTGGCGGTGGTGGCGTAGTTGAAGGCATCATCCATGGTGTATGCGATGATACCGGTGCAGCAGCGGCGGCCACCATTGAAATGGGGATCCAGAGGCAGCTCCTCGCCGTCAACCACCAGGCGGAACTCGTCGCCGAAGTTGGTCTTCACCAGCTTGGCGGCCTTGCGATAGGGGCTGCCGGAACCGGCACCGGCCAGACGGGGACGAACAATATACATCAGACCGCTCCAGGCATGGATGAACTGCTCCATAGGATAGCGGCGGAAGGTCTGGCTGTCGGGCTTGCCGTAGGAATCGTTCACCAGCAGCCATTCACGGCCCTCGCTGTCCACTTCCAGACCGCGAACGGTCAGCAGATGGCCGGGGGTGTAGCCGGGGGTGTTTTCCACATAGGGTGCGCGCTCGGTGGCACGCTCATGGGTGTTGGAATAAGCGGCGTTGACACCGATGGGATGACCCTTCAGCAGTTCGGCGCGCAGCTGGTCGGCATTGGCGAAGGCCAGCCAGGTCTCAAAGCCAAAGCTGCCGGCCATAGCCATGGTAAAGGCCCAGTTGCCGTGACCCTCGTAAGTGTGATCCCAGCAAGCCATGGCGGACTCCTCGGGCAGCAGATCGGCGCCCATGGAGTTCATCTGAACGGTGGCAGTGGTGGGGGAGCACATACCGAAGCCGATGTTGGGGTCGCGGATGTTCTGGCAATAGCCGGGAGCGGGATTGTCGATGTTGACCTTGGGCTCCTGGTTCACCAGACGGTCAGCCTTGGACAGACGGGTGGTGACACCCAGCAGACGCAGAACAGGGGCAGCAGCATTCTCTTCACGACGCAGCACGCACTTGACCTGAACGGCCTTGCCCACGTGCTCCTTTTTCATAGTCAGAGTATCGGTCTCCACAGAGGCCACACCGCCGTCAGTTTCATTCAGGCTGCCGCGCTTGACAAAGGGACCCCAGACGCCCCAACTCAGCCAGTCAGACCACTGACCATCCTGATCCTGGGCGCGAGCCAGAACTTCGGAATGGGTACCGACGGGAACGTCGGTGTTCCAGCTGCAAACCACTGTGGAAAAATCATCCAAAGCGATCACGGGAGAGACGAACTCGCCCTCGGTGCAGCCGTCGGCCAGCACAAGAGCGCCGCGGCCGATGGCAGGCGCGGCCACCAGGTTGGAAAGAGTGCCTGCGGCAAAATCCTGACCGCAGGAGAAAAGGACCGTGTTGTTCATAAGCGTAATTCTCCATTATGTAATTAAAATAAGAATGAAATTATTATATAATAAACTGCCCCCGGCTGAAAAGAGGAAAATGAAGAAAAATCATAAAAAAGTATGACAAATTAACGAAGTTTTGCATTGCACGCCGGGAAAAAATCGTGTATGATAAACTCAGATCAAAAAAGAGAGGTGCCTGCCATGCGCTGTCCCTATTGTGCTTATCCCGAAAGCAAAGTCATCGACTCCCGTCCTACCGATGAGAACAATTCCATTCGCCGCCGCCGGGAATGTCTGTCCTGCGGAAAACGGTTTACCACCTATGAAACGGTGGAGAGCGTGCCGCTGGTGGTGGTAAAAAAGGATGGCTCCCGTCAGTCCTTTGATCGTCAAAAGATCCTGAACGGTATGGTCAGAGCCTGCGATAAGCGCTCGGTCACCCTGCAGACACTGGAGCAGTCGGTGGCAGATATTGAGCAGCGTCTGCTCAACTCCATGGATCGGGAGATCCCCACCGAGCGCGTGGGTGAACTGGTCATGGAAGAGCTAAAAAAGATCGACCAGGTAGCCTATGTGCGGTTTGCTTCGGTATATCGTCAGTTCCAGGACATTGACAGCTTTGTTGCCGAACTAAACAAGTTGTTAGGAAAATAAAAAGAACAAACGGCAGGGGAGACCCTGCCGTTTCTGCTTGCAAAAACAAACCCCGGAGCGTTTGCTCCGGGGTGATTGTATGTTGAAAGAGATCGCTTACTTCTTGGCCTTGACGTTCTGGAAGTATTCCTTGGTCAGCTTGATGACCACGGGGCTCAGCAGCAGCAGAGCGACCAGGTTGGGGATAGCCATCAGACCGTTCAGGGTATCAGCAATAGCCCAAGCCAGATCCAGAGAAACGGCACCGGCGATACAGGCGAAGCCGCAGAAGATGATCTGATAGATCTTGGAGGCCTTGTAACCGAACAGGAACTCCACGCAACGGGTACCATACAGAGCCCAGGTCAGTACGGTGGAGATGGCGAACAGAGACAGGCAGATCGCAACGCAGGTAGCGGAAATCTTGCCGGGGAAGACGGACATAAAGCCGTTGATGGTCAGGTTGGCGCCGATGTCCTTGCCCCACTCAATACCGTTGATACCATTGCCCAGCAGGGCGACCAGAGCGGTCATGGTACAGACGACGATGGTATCCATGAAGACCTCAAAGACACCGAAGATACCCTGCTGAACAGGATGCTCGACGTCAGCGGCAGCATGGGCGATGGGGGCAGAGCCCAGACCGGCCTCGTTGGAGAAGATGCCGCGACCAACACCCTTGGTGATAACGGTCTTCAGCGTGACGCCCACCAGACCACCGGAGACGGCAGCAGGGTTGAAAGCGCCCTTGAAAATAGCGGCGAAAGCGGCGGGGATAGCACCGATGTTGACGATGATGACGATCAGAGCGGCAACAATGTAGATGATAGCCATGACGGGAACCAGCAGAGCGGTAACGTCAGCCAGACGCTGGATACCACCCAGCAGAACGATGGCCACGATGACAGCACAGATGATAGAAATGACCCATGCGATGATGGTCTGCTGAGAAGCGGAAGTCTCAACAAACTGAGAAATAGCGGTGTTGATGGTGCCGGCAATGGTGTTGATCTGGGTCATGTTACCGATACCGAAGGCAGCCAGAGCACCGAAGACGGCAAAGACAGCGCCCAGCCACTTCCAGTTCTTGCCCAGACCGTTCTTGATGTAGTACATGGGGCCGCCGACCCAGTCGCCAGCCTCGTTGCGCTCACGGTACTTGATAGCCAGAGTGACCTCAGCGTACTTGGTACACATACCAAGCAGAGCGGAGATCCACATCCAGAAAACAGCACCGGGACCGCCGATGGCGATAGCGCCCGAGACACCGGCGATGTTACCGGTACCGATGGATGCTGCCAGAGCAGTACACATGGCCTTGAAGGGAGAAACGGCGCCTTCCTTCTTTTCGGACTTTTCAAACGCTTTGCCCAAAGTATTCTTCATAATGTGGGCGAAATGGGTGAACTGCGGGAAGCCGCAGCCGATGGACAGGTAAATACCTGCACCCAGGATCAGAATCATCATGGGAATGCCCCAGACGATGCCATTGATCTTGTTGTTCAGATCAGCGATGAATTGCATAAGAACCCTCCTTATGTGTTTTCCACAGGTCCCTGGAAGTACCAAGGCTCCTGTGTTTTTTAATGATTTCATGTTAACACATTGTAAACTCGATTACAAGAAAACAAATGACGGCAGAACAACCAAAATTCCCCGAAAACTTTCGTCAAAATAAACAAAACGAAAGGAAAAATTGTAACTACCTACGAAAAAACGTGTGAAAATCGTGCAGTTTCACTAAAGAAGTAAAAAATCAAGTGTTGATTTCGCAAAATACAACTAAGATAATTCTTTAACAAAGTTGTGCGCATCATGGAGAAATGGGTAAAAATGGAAGAAAAATACGGATCAGAAGAGCGTTTTCAAATTGATATGGTCATATTCACGAATGTCGCTCAGCATATACAAAATGGAATCAATTTGTGCCATGTACTGCCCGAAATCGCCAGCCTGAAGAGCTCCGGTGCTGCGCGCCAGACTTTGCCCCACCTCATCCAGACGCTGATGATGCAGCAGCGTGGACAGCAGCGGCAGCTGCTCCTCCCACAGAAGCAAAGCCTCGTTCAAGACATCCGGGTCAGGCAGCTCTTTCTGCTGTAAGAGCAGTTCATCCATTTGTTCGCAGGTTTGCTCGATTCTGCTGCGGCAATAGATACCGCCCGTCAGGATCAGACCAATGATCAGCAGCGCTGTCAGCACCCGCCATCGCATCCCTTCTCCTCCTTCCGCAAAAAAATGCTGTTGCCCTGCCTGTCAGCACAAAACAGAAAGACGGTTTTTCCGTCAGGAGCACCGTTTGCCTGCACAATGCTGTTTAGCCATTTTTGGCTGCGACCCAGCTGCTGCAGCGCTTTCGTGTCGGTCTTTCCGTCTGAGATCAATACATAAAAAGGACCGCTTTGCCCGGCCTGCAGACCCATCTGTCGGGGGGTGACCGGAGCTTCGGCAGCCTGCAGCAGCACAGACAGCTGACCGTTGGTTTCGATCTGTCCAAATGCCACCTGCCGCAGATCGAAGACACCGTTGAGCCGCAGATCCTCCAAAAGGTCGTCGACACTGAGCCGCAGCTTGCGGAGCGCCTGCTGGTCGATACACCCTTCGCGGATGACGGGAACCGGTTTGCCGGACAGAAGCCGCCGGAGTCCCAGCCATTTCAGCGAAAGGGCGGAGATTAGCACCTCTGCAGCGATCAAGGTGAATACCGGCACCAGACCGTGAGCAAGCGGGATATCCAGATCCTGCATGGGAACCGATGCCACTGCTGAAACCAAAATGGTGATCACCAGCTCAGAGGGCTGCATTTCGCCTACCTGTCGTTTACCCATCAGCCGCACTGCGAGAATGATAGCCACATATAAAATAAGTGTGCGGAAAAACGGAACCAGCATGGAGCGCCTCCCTTTATCGTATGCGTCATAGAGGTAGTTTTGCACCGGACCCAAGGCTTATGCAGTATAAAGTTTTTTGCCAAAAAACACTTTACTTTTTCCACCCGGTTGCGTATAATATATTATGCTTTTGGGCCTGTAGCGCAGTTGGGAGCGCATCACATTCGCATTGTGGGGGTCGGGAGTTCGAATCTCCTCAGGTCCACCAAAAAAGAGACACCGCCAGTTTTGGCGGTGTTTTTTGTTTGATCACGATCACATCACTGTTTTTTTTTGACGGCTCTGACGGACACGGGTATTTATGAAAGGTAGTATGAATGAGGGTTTATCTACCTTGTGCCTGCTGCGCAACGCTCTTGCGAACAAGTGCACGATGAACTTTGGCCTCGGCTATGCGAAGCTCTGTCATATCGTGTTTGTGCTGCTCCAGCAGCTTCAGCGCGGTTTGGTGGGCAGTTTCCGCACGGGCAAGGTCGATGTCCTCGGCCCACTCAAAGGTGGTGGGGACAAGCGTGACACTGCCGCTTCGCACATCCAGAAATCCACCGATGCAGGCGGCCGTCCGGCGCTGTCCCTGGGATACCACAACAGCACGGCCCATACCCAGCGGGCACAGACAGTTGATATGTCCTGCCAGCACTGCCATATCACCGGTAATGGTGCGGACGATGAGTTTTTCGGCCATGCCGTCAAACAGCAGACCGTCGGGGGTCACGATTTTCAGTGGAAAGCTGCTCATGTTTGGGCCTCCTTGCGATAAGCCTCTGCCACTTCGTCGATATTGCCCTTGAACAGGAAATAAGATTCGGGAATATGGTCGTGTTTGCCGGAGATGATCTCCCGGAAGGAACGGATCGTGTCCTTCAAAGGCACATAGCGCCCCTGATAGCCGGTGAACTGCTCAGCCACCTCAAAGGGCTGGGATAGAAACCGCTGCACCTTTCGGGCGCGGTTAACGGTGATCTTGTCGGCCTCACTTAGCTCGTCCATGCCCATGATGGCAATAATGTCCTGCAGCTCCCTGTACCGCTGCAGGATCTGCTGCACGGCACGGGCGGTTTCATAGTGTTCCTGACCAACCACCGCAGGCGACAGGATCCGGGAGGTAGAATCCAGCGGATCCACAGCGGGGTAGATCCCCAACGAAGCGATGCCACGGTCAAGAACGGTGGTAGCATCCAGATGGGCAAAGGTGGCGGCGGGCGCCGGGTCGGTCAGATCGTCGGCAGGAACGTAAACCGCCTGGACCGAGGTGATCGAACCGTTTTTTGTGGAAGTGATGCGCTCCTGAAGGGCACCCATCTCAGTTGCAAGGGTGGGCTGATAACCAACGGCGGAGGGCATACGACCCAACAGCGCCGAAACTTCCGAGCCTGCCTGGGTAAAACGGAAAATATTATCGATGAACAGCAGCACATCCTGATGCTTCACATCGCGGAAATACTCCGCCATGGTCAGCCCGGACAGCCCGACGCGCATACGGGCTCCGGGAGGCTCATTCATCTGACCGTAGACCAGAGCGGTTTTGTTGATAACGCCCGACTCGGTCATTTCCCGGTACAGATCGTTGCCTTCGCGGGTGCGCTCGCCCACACCGGTAAAGACCGAAATGCCGCCGTGCTGTTTTGCCACGTTGTTGATAAGTTCCATGATGAGCACCGTTTTGCCAACGCCTGCACCGCCGAACAGACCGATCTTGCCACCCTTTGCATAGGGACAGATCAGGTCGACCACTTTGATGCCGGTTTCCAGGAGTTCGGCCGCCGACTCCTGATCCTCGTAGCTGGGGGCGGGACGGTGGATAGGCCAGGTCTCGCTGGCCTGCGGCGGGGGACCGTTGTCGATAGGCTGACCCAGCAGGTTGAAAACACGCCCCAGACAGGCATCCCCAACGGGAACGCGGATGGGTGCACCGGTATCCACGGCCTGGACTCCGCGCTGCAGAGCGTCGGTGGAGGACATGGCGATACAGCGAACCACATTGTCGCCGATATGCTGGGCGACCTCAGCGGTGATGGTGCTTCCGTTCTGCGGGATCTGGATGGCGTTCAGAAGTGCCGGCAGCTGTTGCGCGGGGAAGCGAATATCCAGAACGGGGCCGATGATCTGCGTCACGATACCGATATGTTGGGACATGGGGTGTCAACTCCTTTACATGGAATTCGGTCAGGTGTTGGAGCCTGCGACGATTTCGGTGATCTCCTGGGTGATGGCCCACTGGCGGGCGCGATTGTATTTCAGCTTCAGGTGGGAGATCATGTCCTCCGCATTCTGGGTAGCGGAATCCATGGCTGTGCGGCGAGCGGCGTGCTCCGAGCAGCGGGACTCACAGATAGCGCCATACAGAATTCCTCCCAGATATTCGGGGATAATGGCAGAAAAAACCTCTTCAATGGAGGGTTCGTACACGGTGTCGACGCGAATGGGCGTCAGTGGATCCTCCACCGGCTCCAGCGGCAGTAGTTTCAGTGCAGTGGGACTTTGGGAAAGCACTGATGCAAAATGGGTATAGACGATGTGCACTTCGCTGTAGATGCCAGTCCCAAAAGCCTTGGTAATGTCCTTCGCCATGGTGAAGCATTCGCTTACCCCCACTTCGGAGACATCGGAGTAGAACTCAGTGTGGCGGGGGATTCCATGGGAACGGAAAAAATCCAGCGCCTTTCGACCAACGGGCAGCACCGCGGCGCGTTTCCCGTCCATCTGTTGCAGGCACAGTTTGATCACATTGTTATTATAACCGCCGGCCAGACCGCGGTCGCCGGCGATCACCACGAACAAAACGGAGCCGTTCTGCCTTTTGCGCATATAGGGAGAAGACCTGTCCCGGGTGGACCGTGCGATCTCGTTGATCGTCCCATAAAGAATCTCGAAGTAGGGTCGGGAGCTCACCGCCTGATTCTGGGCCTGGCGCAGCTTGGCGGCAGCAACCATTTCCATAGCCCTGGTGATCTGCTTTGTGCTCTCCATACTTTGGATACGGGTTTTGATATTTTTTGAGGACAGACCAGCCATGGCTTACACTCCTTTGCTTCGGTGGACGGAAGCAAACTGGGGCGTCAGTTCTGCCAACGCAGCCTGAATGGCAGCTTCCACGGTGTTGTCCAGTACACCTTTGGTGCGGAGGGACGCCAGCACTTCGGCATAGTGGTTGTCCATGTAGCGGAACAGCTCCTGCTCAAAGACGCCGATGGATTCCGGCGGCAGATCGTTGAGAAAACCGTTTACCACGGCATAAATGATACAGACCTGATGGGCAACGTCCACAGGCTGATTGTTTTTTTGCTTGAGCACCTCCACAATGCGTGCGCCCAGCGCCAGGCGGGCTTTTGTGTCGGCATCCAGATCGGAGCCGAACTGGGCGAAACTTTGCAACTCGCGGTACTGAGAATAGAGCAGCTTCAGTGAGCCGGAGACCTTCTTCATGGCCTTGATCTGGGCACTGCCGCCCACGCGGGACACCGAAATGCCGGGGTTAACAGCGGGCATGATGCCTGCGTTGAACAGCTCGGATTCCAGAAAGATCTGTCCGTCGGTGATGGAGATGACGTTGGTGGGAATATAGGCCGAAACGTCGCCGGCCTGGGTCTCGATTATGGGCAGCGCGGTGAGAGAACCGCCGCCCTTTTCGGCGTTCAGATGAGCTGCCCGTTCCAGCAGTCTGGAATGCAGATAGAAAACATCGCCGGGATAGGCCTCGCGTCCGGGGGGACGGCGGATCAGCAGTGAAATGGCACGGTAGGCCACCGCGTGTCTGGAAAGGTCGTCGTAGATCACCAGTACGTCCTTGCCCCGGGTCATGAAATATTCACCCATAGCGCAGCCTGCATAGGGGGCAATGTACTGCATGGGTGCAAGCTCGGAGGCGGTAGCGCTCACAAGGATGGTGTAATCCATGGCACCACCAGCTTCCAGCGTGTTGACGATCTGCGCCACGGTAGAGCGCTTCTGGCCGATGGCAACATAAATACAGATGACACCGGTGTGCTTTTGGTTCAGAATGGTATCAATGGCCAGGGTGGTCTTACCGGTTTGCCGGTCACCGATGATCAGCTCGCGCTGACCGCGCCCAATGGGGATCATGGAATCAATGGCTTTGATTCCGGTCTGCAGCGGTACATTGACCGGTTCACGGTCGATGATACCGGGAGCGGGGCTTTCAATGGGGCGAAAGCCATCATTTTCGATGACGCCCTTGCCATCAATGGGGGAACCCAATGCATTGACCACGCGGCCAATCAGACCGGGACCCACCGGAACGGATACCACTCGACCGGTGCGCTTGACGGTGTCACCTTCCCGGATGCCGGTGTCGTCGCCAAGAATGACCACCGAAACGGTCTCTTCTTCCAGATTCTGAGCCATGCCATACTGACCGTTGGGGAACTCCACCAGCTCGCCGGCCATGCATTTGGTGAGACCGGATACCCGGGCGATACCGTCGCCCACAAGGATGACCACACCGGTCTCGCTGGATTCCAGCCTGGCCTCGTAGTGTTTGATCTGGCTGCGAATGATTTTTGTAATTTCTTCGGGTTTCAGCTGCATATTGTCCCTGCTTCCTCATGAAAGTACGGTGTTTTTCAAGACCGAATAGAGTTCGTCCAGCCGATGCCGGAGCGTGCCGTCCACTTGCATACCGTCCAGCTCCAGCCGAACGCCGCCCAGACATTCCGGCTCAATGCGATATTCCGGGGCAATGGTCTTTCCGGTGCATCCGGAAAGCTTTTCGCTGAGCCGCCGGCATAACTGGTCAGACAGCGGCTTTGCCGTGACGACCATCACGGGCAGGATACCGTTGTCCCGGTTGTATTGCTGCCTGAACAGCTGGCAGCAACCGGAAAAATGCCGCATATAGCCTTTTTCGGTGAGAATTCTCAAGAAATTCAGCAGATAACGGTGCACCCGCGCCGTCAGGCAGCTTTCCAGCACCTGACAGCGCTCCTGCCGGGAAAGGGCGGGAGAACACAAAAGCGCCAGGAAGTCCGGCTGTTGGCAAAAACACTGATCCAGTGTGGTGATCTGCTCCAGCAGTTCCCCTGCAAGCCCCTCCTCGGCAGCAAGGTCATACAAAGCCTGTCCGTAAGTGCGTGCGATCTCTGTCATAAGGAATCCTCCAGTTGGTCGATGAACCGGCTGACCAGCGTTTCCTGGTCGACCTCCTTCAGCTGACGCTCCACTACCTTTTCGGCAATGGCAACGACGATGCCGGAGATTTCGTCCTTGGCTGCGTTCAGCGCCTTCTGCTTTTCGCGGGCGATGTCGGTGGCGGCCTTCGCTTTGAGATGGGCGATCTCTGCCTGCGCCTGACCGATGAGCGCATCGGAGCGTGCGGCAGCGGACGTTTGAGCATGGATCAGGATCTGATTGGCTTGCTCTCTGGCCTGCCGCAGATTGGCCTCGTAGGTCTCCTTGATCGCCGTGGCTTCCTCTTTGGCGTTCTGCGCTTCGGCGATCTGCCGGTCGGCAGTTTCCTGGCGGGCGTCCAGAACGGCCAGTATCTTGCGCAAAAAGAACCGTTTGACCACATACAGCTGAAGAAAAAGGTTACAGATGGTAACGATCAGCGTGACGGGTTCCACCGCTACGAGGGACTGATAAAGTGTATTCATCCTTCGGCTTCCTTCTTCTGTGGTTGTTAACGCAGATAGTTCATGAACTGACCGGGTGCGAAAAAGATCAGCAGCAGGCCGGTGACAAAGCCGTAAATACCCGTGGTCTCGGAAAGGGCAATACCCAAAATCATGGTGCTGGTAACGTCGCCCTTGCTTTCGGGCTGACGGCCGATGATCTCACAGGCGCGTGCGGCGCAGTTGCCTTCGCCGATACCGGGGCCGATACCTGCAATCACGGCGAGACCGGCGCCGATGGCGCAGCCGGCCAGTGCAATTCCTTTTGCCAAGCTCAGATAATCGTTCATAAGATAAGCCTCCCTGTAATGTTGAATAAAACTGTGTATGCAAAAGCCTTCCGCTCAGTCGCCGGCAGCCTGTTTGATGAAAAGTGTGGTCAGCGTACAGAAGATAAAGGCCTGGATGCAGCCGCCGAACCAGTCGAAGTAAGCGCCGGTAACAGCGGGAATACCGATTGCCAGAAAGGGAATTTCGCTCCAGATACCGCCCAGATTGTGCACCAGAGAAAGACTGCCCAGCAGGGTCAGAATGATACCGGGAACAAAGAAAACCGGTTTGCCTTTCTTTTTGCTGAAAACAGCCAGCATTACTCCGGCAGCGGATACCAGCAGCGCCAGGGGAAGGCTGCGGCCAAGGGTACCCATGACGGCATAGGTGGCGGTGGTCAGTGCGCCGTAGATCAGTGCGCTGATGACCGTGCCCGACAGAATGTTGCCGAAATGACGGCAGGCCATGCTGATGGGGGTGAAGCACTCGGCCATGACGTTGACGGGCGCCAAAAGAAACAGGGGCTCCAGAAAGCCCTTCAGATAGGTGCCAAAACCGGCCGCCTTGATCTTGTGGTACGTGATGATCGCAAAGACCACCAGCGCCCAGCCCAGCGCGGTCATCAGGTCGGCGGTTGGACTCCAGAAGCCCAGTACGCTGATGGTGTTGGAGACCACGCTGGTGATAAAAATCGTGCCGACCAGAGGGATGTAGCGGTCAAAGTCGGAGCCCATGTTATTGTGCACAAAATTGACCAGCCCGGTGACTGCCATTTCAGCCACAGCCTGTCGGCGGGAAATGCCGGTCACCTTCAGCCCGGAACCCAGCCAGATGCACAGCGCTGAAATGATCGCCATGACCAACCAACTCATGGTCACCGTCTGGGTGATGCGCACGTCGCCCAGCAGAGGCACGTCCTCAAAAATCTTTATAATTCTTGCTCCGTTGATGGAAATATCCATGTTGATTCACCTCGCGGCCCATTGAAGCGGTCAGATTTTCAAACATTCCGAAGGTGTCTCTTCCTGCGCACCTTCCAAGGCGGAGGAATTCTTCCGGGTGCCGGGTTCTGCCAATTTGCCCTTTTTGTGCAGCAGCAGGATGATGATGGTGGGGTACAGCAGGGGAAGCGCCGCAGCAAGCACATGGAGGAAGGGCAGGGCAAAGGCCAGAACCACCCAGCCGGCCTGCATCAGCAGTCGCAGGTAATAGCTCAGCTGCATCCGTGCCTTCATGGCCTTTTGGTCGGTCATGCCTGTGGCCTGCTGCACGGCAACGCACAGGACAACAAAGCTGAGCAGTGTGACGATCACACCGCCGGCGGTGCCCAACAGGATGGAGGAGGAAAAAGGAACGATCCCCAACAGATGAAGAAGGGCAAACGTGCAAAGCTGAATGACCGAACAGACTGCAGAGCCCGCAGCCATGCGTTTGATTTCTTTTTGAGAGGCAGGTTGTAGTTTCATGGCAATCACCTTTCGCTATTTATGATCGTTAAAGGATGCCGGAGGATCCTTTTGGTCACTGGCTTTTTCGGCAGCCTTGCGCAGCGAGCGGATACAGGAGCGCGCCGTGCTGACCGAGGTCAAGAATCCCACCAGTCCCAGAAGCAGTACGATCCAGGTGCCCAATTCATAGCGCTGCTGCAGACGGACAGCCAGTATAAGGAAAAAACAAAGGGGAAACAACAGGGACAGCCCCAATTGGGTCACCCAAAGCAGCAATGATAGAAAGTTCCAGGGATGCTTCATGGTTTATCTCCCATATGTTTCAACTTTGGTAATGCATGTAATAAAAGTATTGGTTTTTTGAGGGCGGAAATATACCAACAATCACGTTTCCTCTTTCAAATGCATTGGTGCTTGACTTGGAGTCCGCTTTAAGCAGTATGATAAAAACATCGTTAAACCAACCAATTACGGAGGAGATATTATGGAATACAGACAGCTGCCTCATGGCGCGCCTCACGAGAAACTCAGCGTTCTGGGCTTGGGCATGGGTGGAATTCAGAACACGCCGCCGGAGGAGATCGAGGCCATCATTTCCAAGGCGATCGACCACGGCATCAACTTTTTTGACCTGTGCGCCGGCGGCGCCGTTTACGCACCCTTTGGCCGTGCCATCAAAGGCCGCCGGGAAAAGGTGTTCATCCAGTGCCATTTCGGCGCGGTTTACGACGAAAAGGGGGAATACGGCTGGTGTCGTGACTTTGAAACCATCCAAAAGACTTTTTGGTGGGAGTTGGAAACGCTGGGCACCGATTATGCGGATTTCGGCTTCCTGCATTGTGTAGATGAGGACGAGGATTTCGACAAGCTGCAGGAGATCGGTCTGGTGGACTATCTGAAGGAATTGAAGGCGGCGGGAACCATCCGTCATATCGGCTTTTCCTCCCATACCCCTTCGGTGGCCAATCGCATTTTGGACACCGACATCGTGGATATGATGATGTTTTCCATCAATCCGGCCTATGATTTTGAAAAGGGCGATGAATACGGCATCGGTACGGTCAAAGAGCGCATGGAGCTGTTCCGGCGGTGTCAGCGGGAGGGGGTGGGCATCTCGGTGATGAAGCCCTTCTTTGCGGGACAGCTGCTCAGCGCAGAGCATTCTCCCTTTGGACAGGGGCTGACCCACAGCCAGTGCCTGCAGTATGCCATCGACCGCCCGGGCGTGCTGACAGCCGTTCCCGGCGTTCAGACGCTGGAGCACTTGGATCAGCTGCTGACGTTTTTGGAGGCCACACCGGAGGAAATGGATTACGCGGTGATCGGTACCTTTACCGCCGACAAGATCACCGGTACCTGCGTGTACTGCAACCACTGCCAGCCCTGTCCTGCCGGTATCGACATCGGTTTGGTGAACAAATACTATGATCTGGCGCTGGCGGGAGATCAGATCGCCGCCAATCACTATACCAAGCTTTCGGTGAAGGCTGATGCCTGCCTTCACTGCGGACATTGTGAGAGCCGCTGCCCCTTCTCGGTCAGGCAGGAAAGCCGCATGGACGAGATCGCCCGGTATTTTGCACGATTATTTTGATCAATCGCCCTTGAGATCGGACTTTACGGGTTTCTATTGATTTGTTGCCCGAATGCGCTATAATCCCATTTGGGATTATATGACAGGGGGTGCAGCATGGAACGAACGACGCTGCAGATGCTGAATGAGATTAACCGAACCATCATCCAATGGCGCGGGGTGTAGTCCCTGTGGTCCGGCAGAAATCATATCAGTTATAATGAAATGCTGGTGCTTTATACCATCCGGGAAACGGGCTTTTGTACCCAGAAGCAGATCTGCGACAACTATCTGCTGCCGCGGCAGACCATCAATCATGTGATCGGAACCATGCGGCAGGAAGGGCTGCTGCAGCTGAGCCGAGAGCACAGCCGGGGAAGGGAAAAGGCCTTTGTGCTGACCGAAAAGGGCAGACAGGCGCTGCAGCCGGTTTTGGATCGGCTGAACCGGGCAGAAGAGCAGGCTGTAGAACAGCTGGGCAGGGAAAAACTGCATCATCTAACCGAGCTGATGCAGGAATATGCGCATACTCTCCGGCTGAATATGAACGGAGAGGAGTGATTGGCCTGTGGATGCTACATCGTTATTCAAAACGGAAAAGGTCAGCCGTATTCTACTGAAAATGGCACCGCCGGTCATGCTGGCACAGCTGATCCAGGCTTTGTATAATATTGTGGACAGCTTGTTCGTTGGCCGCTATTCTGAAAGCGGTCTGACGGCTCTTTCCATCATTTATCCGGTGCAGCTGCTGATGATCGCATTGGCGGTAGGCACCGGCGTGGGCATCAATACGGTCATGGCCGCCAAATTGGGAATGAATGATCGGACAGCGGCGCGGTCATATGCCGGCGTAGGCGCACCCATTGCGTTGGTGCTTTGGCTTGTATTTGCACTGGCCGGCTATGCCGTCATGCCGGCTTATGCCCGTATGTCCACCGATTCGCCTGCGGTAATGGCAGACGTGATTCGGTACGGTCGAATCGTTTGCGTGTTCAGTTTCGGGCTGTTTCTGGAGAGCGTCTGGACCAAGGTGCTGCAGGCCGAGGGAGATATGAAAACGCCCATGACAGCACAGATCCTCGGCGCGGTTACCAATATCGTGCTGGACCCACTGCTGATCTTCGGCTTGTTTGGCCTGCCGGAACTTGGAATTGGCGGTGCTGCGGCAGCAACGGTTGCAGGCCAGATTGTGGCAGCCTTGGTTGTGATGAAAAAAGGGTTTTACACCTCGCCGGAGCGGACGGTCTATCTGCATCATGTGAAAAAGATCTTCCGGCTGGGCATCCCCAATATGCTGATGCAGTCGGCCTATACCTTTTACATTTTGGGCTTAAACTTGATCCTTGCAACGTTTTCCGACCAGGCGGTCACCGCCTTGGGTCTGTATTATAAATGGCAAACATTTTTCTTTATTCCGCTGGGTGCAATGCAGACCTGCATCGTCCCCATCGTCAGCTTCAACTATGCTGCTGGGGATGTGGAACGCTGCAAAAAGACCTTGTCGGCAGCGGTGCTTTTCGGTTTTGGGCTGATGGCTGTAGGTACACTTTGTTTTGAAGGGATACCCGGTGCTCTGTTGCGGACCTTTACCACTGACGAAACCGTGATCGGGATCGGCAGAACAGGCTTCCGCATCATCGGCCTGAGCTTTTTGCCAATGGTCACGTCGCTGATCTTTCCGGCGTTTTTCCAGGCTGTAGGCTATGGCCTGAAAAGCTCGTTGCTTACCGTGTTCCGAACGGTCGTGCTGTTTGTGCCTCTGGGATTTTTGTTTTCCCGATTAGGGCTGCAATGGTTCTGGTTGACCTTTCCGGTGACCGAAGTGCTGACCAGTCTTTTGGGAATACTGTTTTACGGGCAGTTTTTGCGACGCCCCTACGGCAAAGCGGGCTGAGTAGAAACTCCAACAAAAAGATAGAAAAAGAGCGCGTTTTTTTACAAAACGCGCTCTTTTTGGGTGAAGGGATCAATGATGACCGCAGGAATGACCGCCGCAGCCGTGATCGCCGCAGGTGTGGCCTTCGCCATGTTCGTGATCATGGTGGTCACAGCGGACGTTGGGGTTAAAGTCCAGCTGACCGGCCAGAAGGGCTTCCACAGCTTCATCTGCCTCGCCGGAAACACCGCCGTACAAGCGAATGTTGGCAGCTGCCAGCGCCATCTGAGCGCCGCCGCCGATGCCGCCGCAGATCAGAATGTCTGCGTTCAGTGCGTTCAGCACACCGGCCAGCGCACCGTGACCGCTGCCGTTGGTGTCCACCACCTGCGTAGAGACCACCTTGCCGTCCTGCACGTCATAGACCTTAAACTGCTGGGTGTGACCAAAATGCTGGAAAATCATGCCTTTTTCATAGGTTACTGCGATTCTCATAATGGAAACTCCTTTCGGTTTGTCGTATTTTTGAAATTGTTGTTTGAAGCAGGTGCCATAGCGGCAGGAACTGTTTTCTCCTTCGCACAGACGGACATCCCCGCCTGTGATGCGCAGGGGACGACCCTCCACCAATGCGTCGGCAAGCTTTTTGCGGGCAGAGGTGTAAATCTGTTGAACGGTGGTGCGGGCAACCTGCATGGATGTGCTGCAGGCCTCCTGATCCAGCCCTTCCTTGTCGATCAGTCGAATGGTCTCATATTCGTCCACCGTCAGAATCACAGCAGACAGACCCTCCCAGCTTTCTTCCGGACCGAAGGCCAGTATTTTGGGATAATGACAAATCCTGCGGCATTTTTTCGGTCGTGCCATAGGGCTCCTCCTTGAACGGGATGCTTCTGTTTTCAGTATACTCCATTTCTGACATATGTCAATAAAGAAAATTGACAGCTGTTGAAAGATAGGCTATACTAAAGCTATTATGATGAAAAGAAAAACCGCAGGAGGTCTTTTATGAAAATCAGTGAGAATGCCCCCATCTGTACGGTGGATCCGAATAAAGTGCGCTGCACACTGCCTGCCGAGGAAGTGGCCCGAATCAAGGGAATGGGCGGTCTGTGGGACAAGCGAACGGAAGATCGGTTTAATTTCCGGGTGATTACCGTCAACGGTAAGATCACCGCAGAAAAAATGGAAGCCATTGCCCAAGCCGCCAAGCGATTCGGCTCAGGAGAGACTGCTATGACCACCCGTCTCACCATTGAAATTCAAGGTGTTCCTTATGAAAACATCCAGCCCATGCAGGAGTACCTGGCGCAGTTTGGCCTGGTCACCGGCGGCACCGGCAAAAAAATCCGTCCGGTAGTGTCCTGCAAGGGTACCACCTGTCAGTTTGGCCTGATCGACACCTATGGTCTGTCGGAAAAGATCCACAAGCAGTTTTATGAGGGTTACCGCAGCGTGACGCTGCCCCACAAGTTCAAAATCGCCGTGGGCGGCTGCCCCAACAACTGCGTCAAGCCCGATCTGAATGACGTGGGCATCGTGGGTCAGCGGGTTCCCGTGGTGGATACGGAAAAGTGTCGCGGCTGCAAGGTCTGTCAGATGGAAAAGGCCTGCCCCGTGCACGTTGCCCATCTGGAAAACGGAAAAATAACCATCGATCCCCAACGCTGCAAGCATTGCGGCCGCTGCGTGGGAAAGTGTCCCTTCCACGTGTCCGATCAGTACATCAACGGCTACCGCATCTATCTGGGTGGCCGCTGGGGCAAAGACGTGGCTCACGGTCAGCCCATCGACAAACTGTTTTTGGATGAGCAGGAAGTGCTGGAAACGGTGGAAAAGCTGATCCTGTTGTTCAAGGATCAGGGGATTGCCGGTGAACGCTTCTCCGATACGGTGGCGCGCATTGGCTTTGCACAGGCCTGTCAGATGCTGGAGGGGGACGATCTGCTGGTTCGCAAGGCGGAAATCGTCGCAAGATGAGAAAATCTATCGGGCTTCCTGCCCTTTTAACAGTGCTCCTTCTGCTGTGTTCCTGTTCTGCACAGCCGATCTCTGATGGAAAGCAAATTTCCTTTACAGACAGCATGAATAATGCTATTTCACTGGAAAATACACCAGAAACGGTGGCGGTGCTGTTCTCTTCCTACGCTGAGATCTGGAATCTTGCCGGCGGCACGGTTTCTGTGACGGTGGGGGAGAGCGTGGAACGCGGTTTTGTGCCGGCTGAAACGCCGCTGGTGGATAGCGGTGCAGGAAAAACCATCAATGTGGAACGGCTGCTGGCAGCCCAGCCCGATTTCGTCATCGGTTCGGCGGATATTGATGCGCAGGTAGAAGCCTGCGGCTTGCTGCAGCAGGCGGGGGTCCCAGCAGCACTGTTCCGGGTGGACACTTTTTCCGACTACCTGTCCATGCTGAAGATCTGCACGCAAATCACCGGAAATGCACAGGCTTATGAAACCCATGGTATGGCGGTCAAGGCACGTATAGACGAAATCCTTGCCGCAGCACAGACACAGCAAAGCCAACAGAAGGATATCTTGTTCATCCGGGCGGGCAGTCAGTATTCCGCAACAAAGGCCAAGCGTGCGCCTGATCATTTTGTCTGCATCATGCTGGACGAACTGGGCGCACGTAACATTGCCGACGAGGCGACGGTGCTGTTGGACAGCCTTTCACTGGAGGAGATCCTGCTGCAGGATCCCGATCATATTTTTCTGACCACCATGGGCAGTGAACAGGCTGCCATTGGTTATGTGGGCCAGCTGTTTTCGCAGGATGGCTGGAAGGATCTGACTGCCGTAAGACAGGGAAATTATACGTTTTTGCAAAAAGACCTGTTTCATTTCAAGCCCAATGCCCGCTGGGCAGAGGCTTATGAATTGCTGGCAAAACTGTTGTATCCGGAGTTGAAGCTTGGTGAATAAAACCAAACAAAAACCTTATTGGATCATACTTGTAATGCTGATAGGCTTGACAGCTGCTTCGGTGCTTCTTGGGTTGCGCTGCGGCAGCGCAGAGCTCACATTGCGGCAAGTTTTGGACGGCCTGCTGCACCCTGGCGCGCAAACGCCACAATCCCAGATCCTTTGGGTGGTGCGGCTGCCCCATGTTGCAGCCTGTCTGCTGGCAGGCATGGGACTGGCGGTCAGCGGTCAGCTGCTGCAGACAGCCACCAACAATCCGCTGGCTGGCCCCAATATCATCGGCGTGAACGCCGGAGCTGGCTTTGCTATGGTGCTGGCTATGTGCCTTTTTCCCATGGCTTATCGTTGGCTGCCGCTGATGGCATTTGCCGGCGCTTTTGCCTGTACGCTGCTGATCGTATTGATCGCGCGGCGAGCCGGCGGCTCCCGGGTGACCATCGTGCTGGCCGGTGTGGCAGTGTCCACGCTGCTCAGCGCAGCTACGTCGCTGCTGCGGCTGCGATACCCCGACCTGGCGGTGTCCTACACCTACTTTTCGGTAGGCGGTGTAAGCGGCGTCACTTTTTCGCAGCTTATGCTGCCGGCGGTGCTGATTCTGGTGGTATTTTTTGCGGCTATGCTGCTGGCGGGGAGGCTCAATCTGCTTTGCCTTGGCGACCATCTGGTGCACAGTCTGGGGGTTCGGGCAAAACTGCTGCGCACACTGGCGCTGGTTTTTGCCAGCGCATCGGCGGCTGCGGCCGTGTCTTTTGCTGGACTTTTGGGCTTCGTTGGCCTGATGATCCCTCATATTTCCAGACGGCTGACGGGAACTTCTGATGTGCGCAGGCTGCTTCCGGCAGCGGCCCTGCTGGGCGGTACCCTTGTAGTGCTGTCTGATTTGCTGGGGCGGGTGCTGTTTGCACCCTCGGAGATCCCGGCCGGCATCATCACCGCCCTGCTGGGCGCACCCTTCTTTTTCGTACTGCTGCTGCAAAGGAGGAATCGCCTGTGAACCTGATGTTTCGCAACGTTAGCGTCTCCTACCGGGGCAAAACCGTCGTGGGAAACGCCTCCTTTTCGGTGGAACCGGGTAGCGTTACAGCCATTGTTGGACGAAACGGCACGGGAAAGACCACTCTGCTCCGTTGTCTGACCGGGGAAAAGAATGATTATGCGGGCGAGATCCTGCTGAATGGTGATAATATTAAAAAACTTTCCCACGCAGAACGATCTGTAAAGCTATCTTACTTGCCACAGGAATTGCCCCTGCCGCAGGTCACTGTCCGGGAATTGGTATCCTTTGGGCGGACACCGTATACACCTTTTTCGGGTGCGCTTTCACAAACTGACCGGGAAAAAGTGGAATGGGCCATAAAAACCGTAGGCCTGGAAGCCCTTGCCGGAGCCTCGCTGGACACCCTTTCGGGTGGCCAACGGAAAAAAGCCTTTTTTGCCATGACGCTGGCACAGGATACGCCGCTTGTGGTGCTGGATGAGCCGACGGCTCATCTGGATGCCGAAAGTCGGTTTGCTTTTTTGGAACTGTTGGAGCGGCTGTGCCAAGAAACAGGAAAGACCTTTCTGGTGGTTATGCATGAGCTGCCGGAGGTGCTGCAGTGCGCCCGGCACATTGTTGCTTTGGACAACAGCAGTGTTTGCTTTTGCGGTACGCCGGAGGAGTTTTTGACACAAAGGCTGCCCCAACGGGCGTTTAGCGTACAGATACACGGACAAAAGGGCCGCGGTTATGCGGTGGTTCCGCTGAGACAGGTGGTAATGGAGGAATAAAGTATGGAAATGGTATGGATCACGGCTCTGGGTGTGGGTGGCGCAACTATTTTTGGCTCCCTGCTGGGCTTTGCGTTCAAGGGAATCTCGCATAAGTTTTCCGATCTGGTGTTGTCCTTTGCCGCAGGTGTCATGCTGGCCGCTGCCGTTTTGGGATTGATCCTTCCTTCTGTGGAATACGGAGGGAAATGGGGCTTGATCACTACAGTGGCCGGAATTTTTGCCGGTGCGCTGTGCCTGAATGTAGTGGATAAGGTGGTTCCCCACCTGCACCGGCTGATGGGAGAGGAAATTGAGGAGCACCACAACGCCAATCTCAGCAAGGTTCTACTGTTTGTCACCGCCATCGCTATCCACAACCTGCCCGAAGGCATTGCGGCGGGTGTCAGCTTTGGTTCGGGGGATGTGTCACAGGCCATTCTGATCGCCGGCGGTATCGCGCTGCAGAACATCCCGGAGGGAATGGTCATCATCGGCCCTATGCTGGCGGCGGGTGTTAAACCGGGGAAAACCTTCGTCTGTGCTGCCATCACCGGTCTGGTAGAAGTGGCCGGCACGCTGATCGGCTATCTGGCGGTGCAGCTGGCTTCTGCCATTCTGCCCTTTGCACTGGCCTTTGCCGGAGGTACCATGCTGTATGTGATCTCCGATGAAATGATCCCCGAAACCCACGCCCACGGCGGCGAACGGGGCGCTACCTACACCTTGCTGGCGGGCTTTTGCCTGATGCTTGTCAGCGACGTGTTGCTGGGATAACCCTCAAAAAGATCAAGACCGGCCTTCGGGCCGGTCTTTCTGTTTATAAATGATTCATAGTTCGGTCATAAATCCTGCACAATCGGCTGATACAATCATTTTATTCTGTGCCGGAGAAGAAAAATCTTCCTGTTTTGACAAAAAATACGGTCCGTACCCGGTACAATGAATTGATCTCATGAAACGAGGGTCAAATATGCTGAAATTGCTTGGGAATCTTCATAAGCGGGAGCGACTGCTTGCGGTTGTGTGTCTTCTGCTTGTATTGGGGCGCTGCTGGCTGGATTTGCTGCTGCCGGGATATATGAGAGATCTGACGCTGCTGGCCCAAACACCGGGCAGCGCGCCTGCAATGGGGTGGGTGATCGGACGAAAAATGGTGATCTGTGGACTGAGCAGCCTTCTGCTGGCGGTTCCATCCAGCTGGTGTGCGGCACAGGCGGCAGCAGGATTTGCCTATGCTCTTCGGGAGACGCTCTTTGGCAAAGGGATAGAGCTTGGCAAGGCCGAAGTGAACGCTTTTTCGGTGTCCGGATTGGTAACCTGTACGACAGATGATGTGAACAGGCTCCAACAGATATTGAACGAGGGACTGCAGGTGTTGGTTCGCCTGCCTGTGACGGTGATATTGGTGGTGGCGAGAATGCCCGGGAGAAGTTGGCTGTCGGCAGATCTGATGGAACTGGGCGGCTATGGGTTTTATGTTGTTTTGTCGCTGTTGGAGGCAGCCGCGGTCTTACGGCAGCTGCCGGCAGTCCGATCGGCGGCAGAACGGATTCTGTCGGTGCTGGATGCCGAGCCTTCGGTGCAGCCGGGAACGAGATCCGCTGGAAGGGGCGTGGGAAGCTTGGAGTTCCGCAGTGTTTCCTTTGCCTATCCCGGCGAAACACACCGTGTTTTGGAAAACATCAGCTTTCGGATCGAAAAAGGACAGACGGTAGCGGTGGTTGGCGCTCCCGGCTGCGGGAAGTCTGCACTGGCCGATCTGGCAGCCCGACTTTATGACCCTGCCGAAGGGCAGATCATTCTGGATGGTTTGGATCTGCGGGAGTACACCTTTGAGGCGCTTTATAACAGGCTGGGCTATGTGCCGCAAAAGGCCCGGGTGTTTTCCGGTTCGGTTCGGTCAAACCTGTTCTTTGGCGAAAGGGAAGCCTCCGACCGGGAACCTGAGCTGAAAGCCGTGCTGGAAGGAATTCCCGGTGAAGGGCTGCCCGACAGAGTGGAGCACGGCGGCGAAACCCTTTCCAATGGGCAAAGACAGCGGCTTGCGATTGGGCGGGTGCTGGCGCGAAAGCCCGAGGTGCTGATTCTGGACGACTGTCTTTCCGGACTGGATCATCAAGCTTGCCGGAAGTTGTTGGAAGGGCTTCAAAATACTGCCGTCCTGCTGATCACAGGACAGCGCGATCTCGCGCAAATGGCGGATCAAATTCTGGTGCTGGAGCAGGGAAGACTGGTATCTGCAGGACAGGAGGTGGAGCAATGAAAAGGGAAGGAAAGGTCCAGAACATCATCGAAGCGGTATCAATTGCCATCTGTCTGGTACTGATGCTTATCACCGAATGGCGCATGGCGCTGTCCGTTGCTGGGGCGGCGATGATTGGCCTTTTACTGATAACGATCGCCCGACACCGCGCACAGAGGTGCGCTTCGGCACAGCGCGAGGCGCGCAGTCACTTGCGTAGTTATGCCGAAGAAATTTATCGGGGACACGATGTGGTGCGTCTGTCCCGGGCAGCCCGCCAGACGAAGGAAAACTTCCGGGAACTGAACGGAGTGGTTTACTCCACCTCCCGGCGGACCCTGTTTCCGGAAGGGCTGCAGCTGGTGCTGGTAAGTGCGGCAGGGAATCTGGCCTATGTGGCGCTGTGGATCTCCGGCACTGAGCTGGTGTTGGCAGGCAAGATCGGCCTGGGAGTCATTGCAGCCTTTATGCTGTATACCGGGGTGCTGATTCCCTTGCTGAACAGACGGACAAAACGGAATAGAAACACCGAAAAATAAAAAGAAGGGCCTGTTGCAAAATACACCGAAGGCTGTCATTCTGAGGCTGCAAGCCGAAGAATCTCCTGTTTTTGGCAGAGAGCTGCCTTGTTCGAGGAGATCCTTCGTGATCCTCAGGATGACAACTGTGTATTTTGCAACAGGCCCTTTTGCTGTTATCGGATAAAATTGGTGCTCACCCGGTGCTCATATTGGGGCTGGCATACCTGCTTCGTACCATCTGCCATCCATGCAATGTTTTTGCCCAGTGTCCGCATAATCTGCAGACCTTCCTTGTCCTGCAAAACCTCTTCGGGGCGGTTGCCGTGCACCATATTCCAATATTGGGACGGTGCTACCGGCATATTGCTGATGGTAAAATACTTGTTCAGCCGGTCAAAAGCTGCGGTAGCGCCGCCGCGGCGGCAGGATACCACTGCCGCGCCGATCTTTCCGCTCCAGCAGCCACGGGACGCGTAAAACAGCCTGTCCAAAAAGGCACACAGCTGTCCGGCAGGGCCGGCGTAGTAGACGGGGGAGCCTACCACCATGCCGTCAAACTCCTGCGAACGGGCCAGCAGGTCGTTTACTTTGTCATCAAAAACACAACGTCCGGTGTCATAGCACTTGCCGCAGGCGATGCAGCCGGCCACCGGCTGGGTGCCCAGCCACAGCAGATCGGTCTCCACACCACAGGCGTTGAGGGAGGCTGCTACCTCAGACAGGGCGGTATAAGTGCAGCCTTTTTCATGAGGGCTGCCGTTGATCAGCAGGATTTTGGACATGGAACCACTTCCTTTCCTGTTTATTATATAAGGAATTATTAAAGATTGCAAATGATATAGATTTTTAAATATTTTTGTGGTATTGTAAAAAATCAGGAAGTGACTGTATGAATTTTCAACATTTTTTTGACACCAAGGAGACCATCCCGCCGGGGCTCTCCTGGGAGCATTACTGCCCTTACCATCTTTTTTGGCTGGCAGGCATGGTGATATTTGTCATCCTGCTGTCGATGCAGTATCGCAAGCGGGATGCAAAGGCACGGGCAAAGTGGCGCAAGGTGTTGGGCGGTGCGATCTTTGGGGCGGAAATGCTCAAACTGGCCGTCCTGATGGTAACGGGAACCTACACGCATGCCTATCTGCCGCTGCATCTGTGCTCACTGAGTATTCTGTTGATCGCCCTTCATGCCTGGCGACCGGGGGTCATCACCGAAAACTATCTTTATGGCATCTGTATTCCTGCAGCTATGGCCGCCATGCTGTTTCCCGACTGGACCATGCTGCCGGCGCTGAACTATATGCATCTGCATTCCTTTGCCATCCATGTCCTGCTGGTGGCCTATCCCATCATGGTGACGGTCGGGGGAGACCTGAAGCCCGACTGGAGGCAGCTGCCAAAATGCCTGCTGTTCATTGCCTGCCTTGCCGTGCCGGTGTATCTGTTCAATCTGAAATTCGACACCAATTTTATGTTCCTCATGTACGCGGAACCGGGCAATCCGCTGCTGATCTTTGAGCATCTGCTGGGGCACCATCTGCTGGGCGTGCCTGTATTGGGAACGGTGTTCATCGGTCTGATGTATCTGATTCTGTATGTATGCCGGAAAGCAGCCGGGAAACGGGTAAAACAATAAGGAAGTGTAACCATGCAATATTTTTTGGATACCATTGAGACCATCGAGCCGGGGCACGGCTTTACCCACTTTGACGGTTATCACTTTTTGTGGTTGGGCATTTTGGTGGCCTTTGCCGGCCTGATGGCCTGGCAGTATCGGAAACGGGATGCTGTGACCCGGGCGAAATGGCGCAAACGGGTGGCGGTAGCCATCCTGCTGGATGAAGTCTGGAAGATGTTCTGGCTGACGGTGGGCGGTACTTACACCCTGGAATACCTGCCCCTGCACCTTTGCTCCATCAATATTATTCTGATTGCCATCCATGCATGGAAGCCCAGCAAGACGCTGGACAACTTCCTGTATGCCATCTGCATCCCCGGCGCCCTGGCTGCCATGCTGTTTCCCACGTGGTATTCGCTGCCTACGCTGAACTTTATGCATGTGCACAGCTTCACTGTGCACATTCTGCTGATCACCTATCCTGTGATGGTGACGGTGGGCGGCGACCTGAAGCCCGACTGGCGGCAGCTGCCCAAGAGCCTGCTGTTTACCTTCTGCTTGGCCGTACCTATTTATATTTTTAATATGGTATTTGGCACCAACTATATGTTTTTGATGTATGCCGAGACGGGGAATCCGCTGTTGTTGTTCGAAGAATGGTTCGGTAATCATCTCGTCGGCATTCCGGTGCTGGGGGCCGTGTTCATTAGCTTGATGTACGGCGTTCTGTATCTTTGCAGACGGCTGTCAAAGGCAAAAATCCGATAAAAAACAAACCGCTGTGGGCTTCCACAGCGGTTTTTCTGTCAATATGTAAGTTTTACGAAAAAAAGAACAAAAAATCGTTGACTTCCACCAAAAGGTGTGCTACACTAATAAACTGAATTAATAGTGGGAAAGTTTGCGTTCCTTTAACAAGGTTATGATAGCAAAAACCGTTGCAAAATGCAATAGGGAAGAGCCGAAAACGCACAACTGCCCCGGGCGTATCAATCGTTTGTTATTGTGTTAAAATAGAGAAATGGAGTGAGGCTACCGATGAAAGATCTTCGCTGCGGAAAGAAAATCCGTAAGAGCTTTTCCCGGACCGATGAGATCCTGGAAATGCCCAACC
>JAGAVA010000110.1 GCA_017620505.1 Clostridia bacterium | reverse complement strand
TGGTGTAAGGAGGCGGCTTATGATCGCGATTATTGATTACGGCGTGGGCAACCTGTTCAGCCTGCGCTCCAGCCTGGCTTATCTGGGGCTGGAAAGCAAGATCACCGGTGACCCCGAGGAAATCCGCAAGGCTGACCGGATCATCCTGCCCGGCGTGGGCGCCTTTGGCGATGCCATGCAAAAGCTGGTGGACACCGGCTTGGTGCCGCTGATCCGGGAAGAAGTGCAGAAAAAGCCTCTGCTGGGCATTTGCCTTGGCATGCAGCTGCTGTTTGACGAAAGCTGCGAGTACGGTATCCACAAAGGTTTGGGCTTTGTGCCCGGAAAGATCGCCTCTCTGGCAGAAGATCTGGGAGAAAGCCCTCTGAAAGTTCCCCATATCGGCTGGAATTCCCTCAAGATCGTCAAGGACGATCCTCTGTTCCAATATGTGAAGGACAGCGAGTACGTTTACTACGTCCACAGCTTCTACGGCAAGGACTGTGAAGCTTCTACCCTTGCCACCAGCGAGTACGGTCTTACCGTCACCGGCGTGGTGCGGCAGGGCCTGGTCTGGGGTACCCAGTTCCATCCGGAGAAGAGCGGCGACACCGGTCTGCGGCTTCTGAAGGCCTTCGGTGAGCTGTAAGGAGGGCGCATATGGAGTTGTTACCTGCCATCGACCTGCGTGACGGAAAGGTTGTCCGTCTGTTTCAGGGCGATTACGATCAAATGACGGTTTACGGGGATGACCCTGCGGCACAGGCAAAGGCTTTTGCCGCCGCCGGTGCCCGAAATCTTCATGTGGTGGATCTGGACGGCGCCAAGGACGGCACCACCGCCAATTTTGAAACCATCCAAAATATCGTTCGCGCCACCGGCCTTTCGGTAGAGGTGGGCGGCGGTATCCGCACCGAGGAGCGAATCCGGCGCTATCTGGATCTGGGCGTAGAGCGCTGCATCCTCGGCACCATTGCTGTAAAGGATTTTGACTTTACTGCAAAAATGGCGCAGAAATACGGCAAACACATCGCCGTGGGCGTGGATGCCCGGGACGGTTTCGTTGCCATCAACGGCTGGAAAGAGCTTTCTGCCGAAAAAGGCGTGGACTTCTGCCGCAGACTGCGGGATGCAGGGGTGCAGACGGTGATTTATACCGACATCAGCCGGGATGGTGCCGAAAGGGGCACCAATCTGGAATTATATCAGGAGCTGTCCGCCATCGAAGGCCTGAACATTATCGCTTCGGGCGGCATCAGCTTTGAAAGCGAACTGCTGGAGCTGGAACGCATGGGCGTCTGGGGCGCCATTCTGGGCAAGGCTTTGTATACCGGAAAACTGGATCTGCCCCGGGCGGTACAGCTGGTACAAAAGGAGGTCAGAGCATGATCACCAAGAGAATCATTCCCTGCCTGGACGTGAAGAACGGACGGGTGGTCAAGGGCACTAATTTCGAGGGTCTGCGGGATATGGCTGACCCGGTGGAAATGGCTCGGTTTTATAATGCCGCCGGCGCGGACGAGCTGGTGTTTTACGACATCACCGCCAGCGTGGAGGGGCGCACCCTGTTCACCGACATTCTCACCCGGGTGGCCAGCGAGATCTTTATTCCGCTGACGGTGGGCGGCGGCATCAATACGCTGGAGGATTTTGACCGGGTGCTCAAGTGCGGCGCCGACAAGGTCAGCGTCAACTCGGGTGCCATCCGCAACCCCGCCATCATCGGCGAAGCCGCCAAAAAATACGGTGACCAGTGCGTGGTGCTGTCCTGCGACATCAAGCGGGTGGACGGAAAGTTCATGCTGTTCGCCAAGGGCGGTCGGGAGAATACCGGTATTGATGCGCTGGATTGGATCCAGCGGGGCGTGAAAAACGGTGCCGGTGAGCTGGTGATCAACTCCATCGACACCGACGGCGTGAAAAACGGTTTCGATCTGGAACTGCTGGACGCCGTGGCGGCGCGGGTCAGCGTGCCTATCATCGCTTCGGGCGGTGCAGGCAAAAAGGAAGATTTTGCAGAGCTCTTCAAGCACAAGGGCATGGATGCCGGTCTGGCAGCCAGCATTTTCCACACCAAGCAGGTGGAAATTGCCGATCTGAAGCGGTATCTGCGGGAAAACGGCGTGGAAATGCGCCTGTAAGCGAGGAAACGGACTATGGAACTGAAATATGATGAAAAAGGATTGATCCCTGCCATCGTGCAGGATCACTATACCAAGGAAGTGCTGACCCTGGCCTATATGAACGCCGAGACGCTGGCGCTGACCATTGCCGAGGGCCGCACGGTGTTCTGGAGCCGCAGCCGTCAGGAAATCTGGCGCAAGGGCGAGACCTCCGGCAACGTGCAGAAGGTGGTCTCCATCACCGCTGACTGCGACGGCGATGCGCTGGTGGTGGAAGTGGTCAAAAACGGCCCGGCCTGCCATACCGGCGCGGAAAGCTGCTTTTTCAATGAGGTCTACGTCAGTGACCAGGTCAAGCAGTTCAGCTGGGAGGGCCTGTATCGGCTGATCGAAGGCCGTAAAACCACCCCCAAGGAGGGCAGCTACACTACCTATCTTTTTGAAAAGGGCAAGGACAAGATCCTGAAAAAAGTGGGCGAGGAGTGCACCGAGGTGCTCATCGGCGCTGCCAAGAACGACAAGGAAGAGACGGTCTACGAGATCGCCGATCTGGCCTATCATCTGCTGGTGCTGATGGTGGAGATGGGCATCTCGCTGGAGGATATCATTGCCGAAGAGAGCAAACGTCACGTCATCGACAAAAAGATCAAGCAGGAGCGGATGAAATGACCTTTCTGGAATGTACTGTCCACTGTCACACCAATCTGTGTGACGGAAAAAACACTCCGGCAGAGATGGCTGCGGCAGCTGCGGCAAAGGGCATCAAGGTGCTGGGGCTTTCGGGACACAGTCACACGCCCCACGATGACAGCTACTGCATGAGCGTGGAAAACACTGCCCGTTACCGGGAAGAAATCGCCCGGCTCAACCGGGAATATGAAGGTCGCCTGACCATCCTTTGTGGTCTGGAATGGGATCAGTGGTCAGATGAAAACCTGTCGGACTGGGACTATACCATCGGCAGCGCCCACTATGTGACCGGGCCCCAAAGCGGCATCCGCCATTCGGTGGATCACAATCTGGAGACCCTTCAGGGGGCGTTCAAGGATTTTGACGGCGACGGTCTGGCTATGGCTGAGGCCTATTTTACCGCTGTGGCGGGGGTGGCGGCGAAAGGCCCCACCATTCTGGGACACTTCGACCTGCTGAAAAAGCTCAACGGCGACGGACGATTTTTCGACGAAACCCATCCCCGCTATCGCGCCGCTGCGCTGGCAGCGCTGGAGGCGGCTGCCGGAAAAGTGCAGGCGCTGGAGATCAATACCGGTGGCGTAGCCCGGGGCTATCGGGAAGAGTTTTATCCCGCACCCTTCCTGCTGAAGCGTTGGAAGGAGCTGGGCGGCGAGATCATCCTGACCGCCGATGCCCACAGCACCGACGGTCTGCTTTATGCCTTTGAACAGGCTGCGGCTTATGCAAAGGCCGCAGGCTTTGAACAGGCGGTCGTCCTCAATGGACAGGGAAAGCTGGAAAAATGCACATTGTAAGGACAGAGACGGCAGAAATCTGCCGTCTCTTGTTAAATTTGCAACATGATGACGAAAGCGCGACAGATATTTCGGCAATTCTGCACAATTGGCAGAAAATAGTATTCCTATTGACGAATTTCAGCAAAAATGATATAATTTTCAGGAATCTTTTCTTATGATTTTTATAGGAAAAATGAATGTCTGTTAGAAATGATGCAGCCTGTGATTTCCAAAGCAGCGGAGGTGCCGAGTGGGAGCAAACCCGGCTCTTTTTTGCTGTTTGGAGGAGAACTGGCTGGATCAAAAAAATAAAAAAGAAGAGGGATTTTTTATGAAAAAGATCATCGCTATCATGCTGGCTGCTCTGAGCCTGCTGTCTCTGGCCGCCTGCGGCGCCAAGGAAGCCGACTACAAGCTGGGCATGGGTGTTGAGCTGAGCACTGCCTCCTCCAAGGAGAACAACGCTCAGGTCGACGCCACCGTTGCTGCCGTCATCCTCGATGCCAGCGGCAAGATCGTTCAGTGCCGCATCGACGTGGCTCAGAACAAGATGGATGTCACCGGCGGCGCCGTTGACACCGCCAAGACCTTCGAGACCAAGATGGAGCTGGGCTCCCGTTATGGCATGGCCGGTATCGTTGACAACAACGGCGACGGTGTTATGCTGGAGTGGGATGCTCAGGCCAAGGCCTTTGAGGCTTATGTTGTTGGCAAGACCGCTGCTGAGGTCAAGGCCATCGAGACTCAGGAGGCCGGCGGCCACCTGATCGCTGTTGATGAGAAGCTGCTGAGCGCCGGCTGCTCCATGCAGATCACCGACTTCATCACCGCTGTTGCCAAGGCTTGCGAAGACAAGTTCGCCGTTTCCTTCAAGGCCGGCGAAGGCTTCAAGCTGGGCGTTGCCGCTGTTTCCGAGGCTTCCGAGTCTACCGCTGCTACTGCTGACGCCGACGGCGTTGCCAAGCTGTACTCCGAGTTCGGTGCTGCCGTTGTGGGCGCTGACGGCAAGATCCGGGCCGCTCTGAACGATGCTACTCAGCCCAAGATCTCCGTGTCCACTGCCGGCGCTATCACCAACGCCGACTACAAGGGCACCAAGCGTGAGCTGGGCGATGCCTACGGCATGGTCGCTTACGGCGCTGCCATCGCTGAGTGGGATGCTCAGTCTGCTGCTTTCTCCGCTTACTGCGCCGGCAAGACCGCTTCCGAGGTTCGCGGCATCCAGACCAAGACCAACGATCACGGTTACGCTGTTCCCGCTGACGAGACCCTGTATGCCTCCTGCACCATGCAGATCACCGGCATGATGGAAGTCATCGCCCGCGCTGCTGACTACGCTCGCTAAATAATCGCACAGAATTAGGGGTTGAACCAATTGAGTGGACTGAAAAAAGGATGGATCTTGTTTTGCTTGCTGGGGCTGCTTGCCTCTTTTGCAGGCTGCTCCCAGAACGAGGTGAAATCCACGGAGCCCATGGGCAAAGTCTATTTCAATTGGTTCGACACCGTTTCCTATGTGTATAGTTATGCTGGGGACCCGGCCGAGAGATTTGAACAGCTCTCTGCCGGGGTTTCCGGCATTTTGACCGAATATCACCAATTATTTGATATTTACCATGAATATTCGGGCATCAACAATTTGTGTACCATCAACCGTCAGGCAGGCGGCGATCCGCTGAAGGTGGATCCCAAGCTGATCGAGTTTCTGCTCTATGCTGAGGACTTGTACCACAAGACCGACGGCGAGATGAACATCCTGCTGGGGCCGGTGCTCAAGATCTGGCACAACCACCGCACCGAAGCCACCGACAATCCCGGCGCGGCCTCGCTGCCCGGGCAGGAGGAACTGCTGGAAGCGGCAAAGCACACCGCTTTTGATCTGCTGGAGATTGATCCGCAGCAGAGCACCGTCCGGCTGGTGGATGCCTCTGCCGCCATCGACGTGGGCGCGCTGGGCAAGGGATACGCCACCGAAAAGGCGGCAGACTATTTGCAGCAGCAGGGCGCAGGCGGCTATGTGCTCAACATCGGCGGAAATATCCGCATTGTGGGCACCAAACCCGACGGAAGCGGCTGGAATACCGCCGTCAAGGATCCCCAAGCTCCCGACAGCCGGTACGCGGCTACCCTGAATCTTACCGACACCGCCTGTGTCACTTCGGGCAACTACGAGCGGTTTTTCTCTGTGGACGGGAAGCAGTACCACCACATCATCGACCGGGATACCCTGTTTCCGGCAGAGCAGTTTGCTTCGGTGACCATCATCACCCGGGACAGCGGATTGGCAGATGCCCTGAGCACTGCCTTGTTCTGTATGTCCTATGAGGACGGTCTTGCACTGGTAAAGTCGCTGGGCGGAGTGGAGGTGCTGTGGATCAACCACGACGGCACGATGCAGTACACCGACGGTCTTCAGGACAAGCTGGTAAATTGATGATACCCGAGTATTTATAATTTTTAAAATAAAAAAGGAGGAAGGAACCTGATGCAGTTCAGAAAAAACATTTCGACGCTGAAAGTGCACCACAACAAGCACACGGCCGGCTGCAAGCCCATCCGTGTTGCTCCCCCCAAGGAAGTTCTGCTCCCCATGAATATGCACTCCGGATCTCCCGCTGAGCCCATCGTGGCCGTGGGCGATTTTGTGCGCGTGGGTCAGCTGATCGCAAAAGCCGGCGAGGGCATGTCCTGCCCCGTCCACGCTACCGTTTCCGGCACCGTCACCGCCATCGAGCCTATGAAGCAGGCCGACGGCCGCTCCGCCCTCACCATCAAGATCGAGAGCGACGGCAAGATGGAGCAGGATCCCAACCTGAAGCCCCCCGTGTTTGATGACGTGGACGGCTTTTTGGCCGCCGTCAAGGACAGCGGTGTGGTTGGTCTGGGCGGCGCTGCATTCCCCCTGTGGGGCAAGTTGGACGCCATCCGCAAGAACCAGATCGATACCGTTCTGGTGAACGCCGCCGAGTGCGAGCCCTATATCACCTCTGACACCCGTATGATGGTGGATCACACCGATCTGGTGGTCAAGGGTGTCCATCTGCTGCACAAGTGGATGAATGCCAAGAAGGTGGTTATCTGCATTGAGGACAACAAGCAGGAAGCCATTGACAAGCTGAGAGAAGCTCTTGCCGGTGAAGACTGGGCAGAGATCTTCATTCTGCCTGCCATCTATCCCCAGGGCGCCAAGCAGGTGCTGCTGTATAATGTTACCGGTCAGGTGGTCAAGGGCGGCCAGCGTATGGCCTCTCTGGGCGTCATCATCATCAACGTCTCTTCTACTGCCAAGATGGCTCAGTACATGGAGACCGGTATGCCTCTGGTAGACCGTATCGTCACCATTGATGGTTCTGCCGTCAAGGAGCCCAAGAACCTGATCGCCCCCATCGGTACGCCCATCAGCTATCTGGTGGAGCAGGCCGGCGGCCTGTCCTGTGAGCCCGGTAAGGTGCTCATCGGCGGCCCCATGCTGGGCGCTGCCGTGGCTTCCATGGACGAGCCCTCCAAGAAGGCCACCAACTCTCTGCTGTTCCTGACCGAGAAGGAAGCCAAAATCTATGAGCCCACCGCCTGCATCCGCTGCGGCCGCTGCGTGGCAAACTGCCCCGTCAGCCTGAATCCCGCCGCCCTGGCCCGCGCCATGGAGAATGAGAACGAGGATGTCCGCTTTGTTAAGCTGCAGGAGTACTCTGTGGGTCAGTGCATCGAATGTGCCTGCTGCTCTTATGTCTGCCCCGCCCACAAGCCTCTG
>JAGAVA010000109.1 GCA_017620505.1 Clostridia bacterium | reverse complement strand
TATGCCGACGTGCCGGAAGGGGAGTGGTATCAGCCCTATGTGACCGAGCTGAGCGCCCAGGGGGTCATTTCCGGCTACGAGGACGGTTCTTTCCGTCCCGACGGCACGGTGACCTGGGGCGAAGCCCTCAAGCTCATCCTGTTGGCCGCAGGTCAGGACAGTCAGCCTGCCACCGATGTGCACTGGGCAGGGGGCTATCTCAATCTGGCCCTTCAATGGGGAATTCTGCCGGTGGGGCCTCACTATGATCTGGACGCACCCATCACCCGGCAGCAGGTGGCACAAATCGCCGCCCGGGCATTGGGCCTGCGGGCGGTGATGGCCCACAATCCCTTTGCCGACTGTTCCGACCCGGAGGTGCTGGCCCTGTGCGAGGCCGGTATCGTGGAGGGCATGGAGGTCAACGGACAGATGTGCTTTGTGGGAGAGGGCAAGCTGCTGCGCTCCCAGATCAGCGCCATCATTTTCCGCATCCATCAGTGGGTGGGCAGGGAAGAGGCACCCGACCATGATCCCACCGAAGAAGACCCCCCTGTGGAAGCACCCATCTTGCCGGAGCTTCCCGAAACCGGCGGCCTGCTGGGTCCCGGCGGCCCGGTGGAACTGCCCGAGGACAGCCGGCCCGGTCAGCCCCCGGCAGAGATCCCTGCCGATCCCCCGCAGCCCCCCAAGCAGATCCCTTATAACAGCTATACGGTAGATGTATTGGAGGATGTACCTGTGTTTGCTTATGATCCCAACAGTTTTTCCCTGCAAAACGGTCGGATGACCTGTGCCGACCCTTCCGTTCGTCTGGTGCACGGCATCGACGTTTCCTCTCATCAGGGCTTGATCGACTGGAACAAGGTGGCAGGAGACGGGGTGGAGTTTGCCATCCTGCGGGCGGCCTACCGGGGCTATACGGCAGGCAGTCTGAACAAGGACAGCACCTTTGACTACAACGCCCAGCAGGCGGCACAGAACGGCCTGCAGGTGGGCGCCTATATTTTCTCCCAGGCCATCACGGTGGAGGAAGCCGTGCAGGAGGCCGACTTCCTGCTGGAGATTCTGGCTGGCAAGCCCATCGACGGCCCGGTGGTCTTTGACTGGGAGGTCATCGGCACCAAGGATGCCCGTACCTATGGTCTGGACACCCAGACTCTGTGCGCCGCCGCCAACGCCTTCTGCCGGCGCATTGAGCAGGCGGGCTACACTCCCATGGTGTACTTCAATTCCTATGCAGGTTATGTAAAATATGACCTGAGTGAGATCATGGAGTACGATTTCTGGTTTGCCCAGTACAAGGAGCAGCCCGATTTCTACTACAACTTCCAGATGTGGCAGTACACCTCCAGCGGCAAGGTCTCCGGCATCGACGGCAACGTGGATCTGGACGTGTGGTTGCTGCCCAACGATTGATATTTGATAAAAAGCGGCTCGTCTGAGCCGCTTTTTGCGTGTTAGGCATCCTTTTCGATGGTGATGATCACATGGTCACCCTTGTCATCCACCTTGACCTTGTGTTCGTTATAGATCCAGCTGTTCATCTCGCCTTCCACCGATTTGGCGCCCAGCGTGCCGGAAAGTTCCTCCCGCCACTCGTCGGCAGAGTTTGCCGGGGATTTGACGGTGACCTTGTTGATGGCACGCTGATCGTCAAAGCCATAAGACACGTCGGAATCCTGTCCCAGCAGCTTGTGCCGATAGGTGCGGGCACCGTCCACGCCGTCGCCCACGGTGGCAACGTCCTTCATGGCGTTGTCCAGATCGGTCTCGGAAAGGCCGATGGTGTCAAACAGGTCGGCTACCGCCACATCGGCGTCCATGGTGGCCAGAGAGTCGGGGAAAACCGGCTCGTTGTGCTCGCCGATATTGCCGTCGCTGCCGTTCAGGTCGTTGCCGGGGGTCATGTCGCCGGGAACATTGGTGTTGCCGCTGCTGTTACCGCTGTTACCCATGCCGCCGTTGTTCATGTCACTGCCGTTGTTTGTACCGTTGTTCATGCCGTTGTTGGTGGTGTCGTTTGCGTTGCTATTGGTCTTGTCGTTGTTTCTGCCGCAGGCTGCCGCCAGCATGAGCACCAGCGCGCAGGAAAGCAGCAGAGCGATCCATTTTCGGTTCATTTCACATTCCTCCTGATTCTGGTATCGCAAGTAGTCTGTCCAAAGAAAAATGCGAAATACCTGTTAAATCAAGGAGTCTTTTTTTCAAAACAATCGGCAAGCTTTTGCAGCGCTTTTTTTTCAATGCGGGAGACATAAGACCGGCTGATGCCGCACCGGTCGGCCACCTCCCGCTGGGTCAGGGGCTGTGTGCCGGACAGGCCGTAGCGCAGCAGCAGGATCGCCCGCTCACGCCCGTCCAGCGCGCTTGTCAGATAGCGGTACAGCAGCTGCTGCCGGTCGGAAAGCTCCACCTGCTCCAGCATGGTGTCCTCGCAGGAGATCACGTCCAGCAGCGAGATGGCGTTGCCGTCGCTGTCGTTGTCGATGGGCTCAGACAGGGACACCTCCTGACTCTGCTTGCGCAAAGTCCGAAAATACATCAGTATTTCGTTTTCGATGCACCGGCAGGCGTAGGTAGCCAGCCGGATGTTCTTATCCGGCTTGAAAGTGGACACCGCCTTGATCAGCCCGATGGTGCCGATGGACACCAGATCGTCCTGATCCTCCCGGGAAGCATAGTATTTTTTTACCACATGAGCCACAAGCCGCAGATTGTGCTCGATGAGCAGATTTTTTGCATCGGGGTCGCCGGTTTGCAGGGCCTCCAGCGC
>JAGAVA010000011.1 GCA_017620505.1 Clostridia bacterium | reverse complement strand
TTGGACAGATCGTTCAGGGCCTGAAGGACTTCGGCATCAACTTTGACGAAGGCGCCACCGGTGATGACACCGAGAGCGGTGACTATGCCCCCTATACCCAGAGCAAGCGGGCCCAGTACTACCACGTGTTCTGCAAGGACCTGGTGGAAAAGGGCCTGGCTTATCCCTGCTTCTGTTCCGCCGAGGAGATCGCCGAGCCCCGTGCCGGTCAGGAAGAGAAGGGCGTCACCCCCGGCTACTGGGGCGAGTACGCCAAGTGCCGTGACCTGACCCTGGAGCAGATCGAAGAGAACCTCAAGGCCGGTAAGCCCTATGTCATGCGGATGCGCTCTCCCGGAAAGCCCGGCGACCGCGTCAAGTACAAGGACGGCATCCGCGGTGACATCGAGATGGAAGCCAACTTCGTGGACGTGGTGCTGCTCAAGAGCGACGGCATCCCCACCTATCATTTTGCCCACATCGTGGACGACACCCTTATGCGGGTCAACCAGGTCATCCGTGCCGACGAGTGGATCGCCTCTGTGCCCATCCACCTGCAGATGTTCTGGCTGTGCGGCCTGAAGGCCCCCAAGTACGCCCACGTTTCCCCCATCATGAAGGAAGAGGACGGCTCCAAGCGCAAGCTCAGTAAGCGCAAGGACCCCGAGGCCGCCGTGGACTTCTTCGTGGAAGAGGGCTATCCTGCCGAGGCCGTGGTGGAATATCTGCTGACCATCGCCAACTCCAACTTCGAGGACTGGCGCAAGCAGAACAAGACCGCCCACTACAACGAGTTCCCCTTCAAGCTGAACAAGATGAGCGCTTCGGGCGCCCTGTTCGATATGATGAAGCTGAACAGCGTTTCCGCAGAGGTCATTTCCCGCATGGACAACGTGCAGGTCTATGAACAGGTGCTGGCCTGGGCCCAGCGGTTTGACGCCGCCCTGTACGGTCTGCTGGCCGCCGCCCCCGACTATGCCAAGGCCCTGTTCGCCATCGACCGCGGCGGCAAAAAGCCCCGCAAGGACATCATCAAGTGGAAGGACGTTGCCGGCTACGCCGCCTACTTCTACGACGAGCTGTTCACCCGCGACGAAGAGCTGGAGATGGACAAGGAACTGCAGAAGCAGGTGCTGGAGGCCTATCGGCCCATCATGAACTGCGCCGATGACAAGGACACCTGGTTCGGCAAGATGAAGGAGATCTGCGAGCCCCTGGGTATGTCCCCCGATGTGAAAGCCTACAAGGCAGCACCCGACCAGTTCAAGGGTCACGTGGGCGATGTTTCCGCCGTGGTGCGCATGGCCGTCTGCGGTCGTAAGAACACCCCCGACCTGCACGCCATCATGGCTCTGCTGGGTCAGGAAAAGTGCCTGCAGCGTCTGCAGGATTACATGGAGATTCTGGACGGCAAGCGCCCCTGCGCCGATGCCGTTCCCGGTCATACCGGATTTGTGATCAAGTAAGGAGTGAATAATATGTCTGAAGAGATCAAGACTTCCAACTTTATTGAAGAGTTTATCGTTGAAGATATTGCCGAAGGCGGTCAGTTTGAAGGTAAGACCGTCCACACCCGTTTTCCGCCCGAACCCAACGGTTATCTGCACATCGGCCACTGCAAGGCCCTGTGTATCGACTTCGGCACTGCCGAAAAATTTGGCGGCAAGTGCAACCTGCGCTTTGACGACACCAACCCCACCAAGGAAGATGTGGAGTTCGTGGATGCCATTCAGGAGGACATCCGCTGGCTGGGCTTCGAGTGGGATCAGATGCTGTACGGCTCTGACTACTTCGAGCAGGACTACGAGTTCGCTGTGGAGCTCATCAAGAAGGGTCTGGCCTACGTTTGTGAGCTGACCCCCGAGCAGTTCAAGGAATACCGGGGAGACACCTCCACCCCCGCTCGTTCCCCCTGGCGTGACCGCCCCGTGGAGGAGTCTCTCGACCTGTTCGAGCGAATGAAGAACGGCGAGTTCCCCGAGGGCAAGTACACCCTGCGTGCCAAGATCGATCTGGAGAGCGGCAATTTCAATATGCGTGACCCCGTCATTTACCGCATCAAGTATGCTCACCATCACCGTCAGGGTGACAAGTGGTGCATCTATCCCATGTACGACTTCGCCCATCCCATTCAGGATGCGCTGGAGCACATCACCCACTCCCTGTGCTCTCTGGAGTATGAGGATCATCGTCCGCTGTATAACTGGGTGCGTGACAACGTTTCCGTTCCCTCCAAGCCCCGTCAGATCGAGTTCGCCCGTCTGGGCATCGACCACACCGTCATGTCCAAGCGCAAACTGCGCGAGCTGGTGGAAAAGGGCTATGTGAGCGGCTGGGACGATCCCCGTATGCCCACCCTGTGCGGTCTGCGCCGCCGTGGCTATACCCCCTCTTCCATCCGCAATTTCTGCGAGCGCATCGGCGTTGCAAAGGTGTCCTCCACTGTGGAGTTCGGCTTCCTGGAGCATTGTCTGCGGGAAGATCTGAATGAGCACGCCAAGCGTGTCATGGCCGTTCTGCGCCCCGTGAAGCTGGTCATCACCAACTATCACGAGGGGCAGTCTGAGACTATGGAAGTGGAAAACAATCCCGTCCATCCCGAAGAAGGCACCCATACCGTCACCTTCTCCCGTGAGATTTACGTGGAGGCCGACGACTTTTTGGAGACTCCCGTGCCCAAGTATAAGCGCCTGTATCCCGGCGGCCCCGAATGCCGTCTGAAGGGTGCCTACCTGATCACCTGCACCGGCTGCAAGAAGGATGAGGACGGCAATATCGTTGAAATTTACGCCACCTACGATCCCGAGTCCCGTGGCGGCGATCCTGCCGACGGCCGCAAGGTCAAAGGCGCTACCCTGCATTGGGTGGATGCCGCCACCGCCGTGGATGCCGAGGTGCGCATCTACAACAACCTGTTCACCGAGGCCGATCCCGACAATGCCGAGGGCGGCTTCCTGAACTGCCTGAATCCCAACTCTCTGGAGATCCTCCAGGGCTGCAAGGTGGAGGCTTCCCTCAAGGGTGTGGAGGCTCCCGCCGACTTCCAGTTCCTGCGTCAGGGTTATTTTGCCGTGGACAGCAAGGACAGCACGCCCGACCATCTGGTCTTTAACCGTGCTGTGGAGCTGAAGGGCGCAAAATTCTAATGGAACATTATCTGGACAACGCCGCCACCACGGCTGTTCTGCCCTGTGCCCGGGAGGCGGCCATTGCCGCCATGGACAACTTCGGCAATCCCGGTTCTCTGCACGCCATAGGCACTGCGGCGCGAAAAGTGCTGGATGACAGCCGGAAAACGGTGGCGGCAGCCCTCTCTGTCAAGCCTGCCTGTGTGACCTTCACTTCGGGCGGCAGCGAAAGCACCAACACCGCTCTCCGCGGTGCGGTGCATAAAAACAAGCATCTGGGCAAGCACATCGTGTCCACCCAGATCGAGCACGACGCCACCCTGAACACCCTGAAAGCCCTGCAGAGTCAGGGCTATGAGGTGACGCTGGTGGCACCCGAAATGGACGGCAGCGTATCTGCCGAGGCCATCCGGGCTGCCCTGCGCCCCGATACGGCGGTGGTCAGCCTGATGGCGGTGTGCAACGAAACCGGCGCTGTTCTGCCCCTGCGGGAGGCCAAGGCCGCCATGCAGCAGATCTGCCCCAAGGCGCTGCTCCATGTGGATGCGGTGCAGGCCTTCTGCAAGATCGACCTGCCTATGGATATCGTCGACCTGATGAGCCTGTCTGCCCACAAGCTGGGCGGACTGAAGGGCAGCGGTGCCCTCTATGTCCGGGAGGGGCTCCATCTTCAGCCGCTGATCTACGGCGGCAATCAGGAGAGCGGTCTGCGCTCGGGAACCGAGGCCATGCCTCAGATCGCAGCCTTTGCCGCTGCGACAGAGGCAAGAATGGCCAATTTTAAGGAACATACAGCAAAAATGGCCGCTTTGCGGGATAAACTGATGGAAAAAGCCCGGGAATTGGGCTGTCAGATCAATACACCTGCAAATTGTGCCCCCCATATCGTCAACCTGTCCCCCTGCGTGGGACGCTCGGAGGTCTATATCCGGGTGCTGTCCGATCAGGGTATCTATGTGTCGGGCGGCTCGGCCTGCAGCCGGGGCAAAAAGTCCCATGTGCTCACCGCCATGCGGGTGTCGGGCAAAAACGCCGACGCCGCCCTGCGGGTCAGCCTGTGTCCCGAAAGCACCGAGGAGGACGTTGACGCTTTTCTGGCTGCACTTTCTGCGGCAAAAAAGATGTTTTGACCCATCCCTTTCTGTCATTCTGAGCGCAGCGAAGAATCTCCCATACAAGGAGGAGATCCTTCGACTCCGCTGTGCTTCGCTCAGGATGACATCCAATTTGTGAAGGTGGTATATCCATTATGAGAGAAATTCTGCTTTGTAAGTGCGGCGAGCTGGTGCTCAAGGGCCTGAACCGCCGTAAATTTGAGGATCGTCTGCAAAAGACCCTGTACTGGCGGCTGAAAAAGGTGGGCAATTTCAAGATCCACGGCTGCCAGTCCACCTTCTACGTGGAGCCGCAGGATGAAAGCGCTTCCATGGACGAGGCCATGGAGGTCTGCCGCCGGGTGTTCGGTCTGGTGGGCGTGTGCCGCGCCGTGGTGTGTGAAAAGGACATCCGGGACATCAAGGAAAAGGCAGGCCTGTATCTGAAAGACCTGCTGGGCGGTGTCCGCACCTATAAGGTGGAGACCAAGCGCGCCGACAAGCGCTTCCCCCTGACCTCTCCCCAGATCAGCCGGGAAGTGGGCGGCTACCTCAGCGATGTGTTTCCCCATCTGCAACCGCAGATGGAAGAGCCTCAGGTCACCGTCCGGGTGGAGATTCGGGAGGATTACGCCTTTGTTCACGGCGGCCCCATCCCCGGTGCAGGCGGTCTGCCCACCGGCACCTCTGGTCGGGGTATGCTGCTGCTGAGCGGCGGTATCGATTCTCCCGTTGCCGGCTGGATGATGGCAAAGCGCGGTCTGGAGCTGGGCGGCGTGCACTTCTTCAGCTATCCCTATACCTCGCTGGAGGCCAAGCAGAAGGTGCTGGATCTGGCCGATGTGCTGGCCAAGTGGTGCGGCAAGATGACCGTCACCATCGTGCCCTTTACCCATATTCAGACCGAGATCCGGGACAAGTGCCGGGAGGATTATTTCACCCTCATCATGCGGCGCTTTATGATGCGTCTGGCCGAGCAGGTGGCTATCAAGCAGGACTGCCAGTGCCTGATCACCGGCGAATCTCTGGCACAGGTGGCATCCCAGACCATTCAGGCCATCAACACCACCAATGCGGTGTGTGATATGCCCGTGCTGCGGCCTGTCATCGGCATGGACAAGGAAGAGATCGTCTCTATTGCCCGCCGCATCGAGACCATGGATATTTCCATCCTGCCCTATGAGGACTGCTGTACGGTGTTTACCCCCAAGCATCCTCAGACCAAGCCTACGATGGAGAAGGTGCTGGAAGAGGAAAGCAAGCTGGATGTGGAGGCTTTGATCGCCGAAGCTCTGGAGGGCGTGGAGCGGGTAACGCTGGGCTGATTGCCCCAAACAGAAGGGAGCCATCCCATGAATTGTGAAATTTTAGCTGTCGGCACCGAGCTGCTCATGGGCGAGATCGTTAACACCGATGCCCAGATGATCGCCCAGGGGCTGAATGAACACGGCTTTAATGTTTATTGGCAGACGGTGGTAGGGGATAACCCTGACCGCCTGCGTGCGGCGCTGGAAACCGCCAAAAGCCGTGCCGACATCCTCATCACTACCGGCGGTCTGGGCCCCACGGCCGACGATCTGACCAAAGAAACGGTGGCAGAGGTCTTCGGACGTCCTCTGAAGATGGACGAGGTGCAGCTGGCGCGGCTGAAAGAGCGGATGGGGCCAAAGATGACCCCCAACAACGAAAAACAAGCCATGCTGCCGGAAAATTGCACCGTACTGGTGAACGACTGGGGCACGGCTCCCGGCTGCGCCTTTGAGGCCGACGGCTGTCATGTGATCATGCTGCCCGGCCCGCCCCGGGAATGCACTCCCATGTTCCAACTGCGGGCGCTGCCCTATCTGGAGCAGCTGTGCGGCGGTGTTATCGGCAGCCGGTATGTGAAGATTTTCGGTCAGGGTGAAAGCTCGGTGGAATATCTCACCCGCCCGCTGGCCGACAGTCTGGAAAACGTCACCATGGCGCCCTATGCCAAGGAGGGCGAGTGCGAGCTGCGCATCACCGCCCGTGCCGAAACGAAAGAGGCGGCGCTGGCTCTGTGTGACCCGGTGGTCGAACAGGTGAAGGCCATTTTGGGTGACAAAGTCTACGGCGTGGATGTGTCCTCGTTGGAAGAAGTGGTAGTGCGCGGGCTGGAGGCCCGGGGCATGACCATTGCCTGCGCCGAAAGCTGCACCGGCGGCCTGATTGCCAAGCGCATCACCGACGTTTCGGGGGCATCCGGTGTGTTCGGTTACGGCTGTGTCACCTATTGGAATGAAGCGAAAATGGGTCTGCTGGGCGTTTCGCCCCAGACCATTGAACAGCATACCGAAGTGAGCGCCCAGTGTGCGCTGGAAATGGCCCGGGGCGTGCGCAGGCTTGCGGGCGCATCGGTGGGCATCAGCACCACCGGATATGCCGGCCCCACCGGCGGCACTGAGGAGAATCCCGTGGGTACGGTGTATATCGGCCTGAGCTGGGAGGGCGGCGAGACGGTCTTCCGTCCCGATCGGCGATATATGCGCACCCGCGAGCAGGTGCGCCGCCATGCGGCCAGCCATGCGCTGGATCTGGTGCGGAGAGAAGTTTTGAACCTGTAAAGCAAAAAGCCGCTTTTGCGGCAGACTGTGGAGGGGAATCTATGAGCAAAATTCTGATTATTGAGGACGAGATGACCATTGTGGATCTGATCTCCTTTAACTTAAAAAGAGAGGGCTTCGAGATCGACGCCGCCTATGACGGCATTTCCGGTCTGGAAAAGGCCCTGTCCGGCTGGGCCGACCTGATCCTGCTGGATGTGATGCTGCCCGGTATGAACGGCTTTGACCTGCTGCAGCAGCTGCGGCAGGAGAGCGATGTGCCGGTGATCATGGTCACTGCCCGCGAGGAAGAGCGGGACAAGGTGCTGGGGCTGGAAACCGGCGCTGATGACTATATGACCAAGCCCTTCTCAGTGAAGGAACTGGTGGCACGCATTAAGGCCAACACCCGGCGCCGCGCCACCGAGAGCCGTTCGGGCGGCACCCGCATGGGCTTTGGTCCCTACATCGTAGACACCGGTCTGCAGGAAGTGCGCCGTGCAGATACTTCGGTGGAATTGACTCAGCGTGAGTACGATCTGGTATGTTATTTCCTCACTTCGGCAGGCCGTGTGGTCTCCCGGGAGGAATTGATGGAAAAGGTCTGGGGTTACGAGTATTACGGCGATCTGCGTGCCGTGGACGTGGCCATGCGCCGTCTGCGTGAAAAATTAGAGGAAGACCCTGCCAATCCGAAATACTTCATTACGAAACGCGGTGCGGGCTACTATTTGCAGAAGTAAGGGAACTTTTTCTATAAAAATCTGTCAAAAAGGAGGAAAACTGAGTTATGTTTCGCAGTCTGCACAGAAAACTGGTGCTGGTACTGGTGCTGCTGATCGTCTCGGTCATGGCGGTGGTTGGTACCTTTTTGATCAACTCGGTGACCTCTTACCATATCCGGGAATTCCAGAGCCAGATGGCCTCGGTATTCACCTCGGAATTCATTTTAACCCTGGAGCAGAATGCCGGAGACGGCAACGCCGTACAGGGCATGATCGAGGCCTATTCGGCTCCGCTGGGCATTGATGAGTATCGGTGCTTTTATGTGTTGGATGGGCGCACCGGCGCTTATTTGTCCGGCTCAGACGACGATTACGGTGCACAGCTGCAGCTGACACCCAATGTTCTGTCTGCCATGAACGGTCAGGTGGGACAGCAGACCCAGACACTGGGCGAATACTTTGACGTTGCCATTCCCATCCGGGACGGCGAGGGTAAGGTAGCCTTTGTGGTGGGCGTGCTGGACGACAAGACCGAGCTGCAGGAGCTCAACTGGAACCTGTTCACCATTCTGATTCGGGCGATCCTGTTCGGTTTGGTGGTGGCCATCTTCCTGTCCTTCCTGCTGTCCAAAACCATCACCACGCCGGTGGAAAAGCTCACCGATCAGGCGGCTCGTATCGCCGCCGGTGATTTTACTTCTTCGGCACAGATCCAGTCGGAGGACGAGATCGGCATCCTGAGCGACACCTTTGACGAAATGAGCGCTCAGCTGGAGACCACCCTCCGACAGGTGGAGGAAGAGCGCAACAAGCTGGACACCCTGTTCCAGCATATGGCTGACGGCATGGTTGCCTTTGACTCTGACGGTATGCTGCTCCAGTTCAACGCGGCAGCGGAGGAGATGCTGGATCGGAAGCTGGGCGAGGGCCTCCGCTATACGGATGTCTTTCCCGAAGTGCAGGTGCGGCAGGAGGATGTGGCGCAGGATGGCCGCTCCATTGAGATCGACTACGCTGCCGGCCCTCGGTTTTTGAAGATCTATTTTGCCCCCATCCGTCTGGGTGCCGAAGGCAAGGGTCTGATGGCCGTGCTTCATGATGTTACCGAGCAGCGCAAGCTGGACGACAGCCGACGGGAGTTCGTGGCCAACGTGTCCCACGAGCTTCGCACCCCCCTGACCAACGTTCGGGGTTATGCCGAAACGCTGATGAGCGCAGACGACATCGACCGGGACATCCAGATGCGGTTTTTGGGGGTTATCAGCAGTGAGGCCGACCGCATGACCCGTATCGTCAAGGATCTGCTGACCCTGACCCGTCTGGACTACAACCGGATGGAGATGCATATGCAGCGGATGGATCTGCGGGAATTGGGGCAGAAGGCAGCCGCCGCCATGGAGGGCCAGGCCAAGAGCCAGGGCCTGACTTTGACCTGCGATCTGCCGGAGGAAATGCCTGCTGTCACCGGCGATCCCGAGCGTATCCAGCAGGTTATCATCAACAT
>JAGAVA010000108.1 GCA_017620505.1 Clostridia bacterium | reverse complement strand
TGCCGTAAGGCACCTCAAATCTTTTTAGAAAAGCTCAAACTTGGCTTATCAATACTGTTCGAAAAATACTTTTCAAACTCAAATTAATTTCAGGGTTCCTTGTCTTCTTGGTGTTGTTTAATTTACAAAGTGCTTTTGTTTCGCGCTGTCATCGAGGCCGGTTTTCGACCCGCTCTCTCGAGTGCCTAATTAGAATACCAAAAACATTCCCATTTGTCAACACCTTTTTTCAAAAATTTTTGAGATTTTTTGAAGTTTTGCTCTTTGTATTCATTTCACAGGTTTTTCTTGTGGTTTTTAGGCACATTGAATACTTTTCGTTGATAAAGAAAAAGGAGCCACTTTTTTCGCAGCTCCTTACATTATATATAATGCGTATTAATATCCGCGGATTTCCAGTGACGCGTCGTCCTCTTTCGCCTTGGTGACCTTACGGATCTCCACAAAGTAGGACATGGTGTCAGAAACCACCACTTCCACCCGCTCGCCTTCCTTCCGACCCATCAGCGCCTTGCCCACAGGAGACTCCTTGCTAATGATGCCGTGCATGGCGTCCTGCCGCAGGGCGGTGGCGATGCGTACCGTCTGGGTCTTTTTGAGGTTTTCCAGATAGATCTCCACCTCATCAAACAAGCCGATGCCTTCACTCTCCTTAAATTCAATCACTTTAGCGGTCTTGATCATGCGCTCCAGATAGCGAATCCGGCTGTCGTTACGGTTTTTCTCCCGTTTTGCGGCCTTATATTCGAAATTTTCGCTGAGATCGCCCCATTCCCGGGCAGTTTTCACATCCTCAATGAGCTTGGGACGCAAAACCGTCATCCGGTAGTCGATCTCGGCCTTCATTTTATCAATATCCACTTGGGTCAGCTCGTCGTACATAGTGCTCCTTTACTTGGCGTAGGTGCTGTAAAGCATCCGGTGGTCGCCCATCATGGTCTCGGCGTTGTGCCCCTTGGCGGTGACGCAGATAAAATGCTCACCGGCTTCATTGACGCCATAAGACACCAGACAATTCTGTGCCTGCTGCACATAGCCGTTTTTGCAGGCGGTCACGGTAAACCCCTCGGGCTGCTTTTCCAAAAACCAGCTGAGGTATTTATTCTGGAAGGTCAGGCCATCGGCCTCAGCAGGAGTGGGCGGGGTTACATACAGATCGGTAGACATCACCTTGGCACACAGCTCGTTATCCATGGCCGCCCGCATGATAGCTGCCATATCCAGCAGCGAACAGGTGTGGTCGTCGGCAAACAGGCCGGAAGTGTTGGTGAAATGCGCGTTGGAGGACAGCTGCAGCTCCCGGCACTTGGCGTTCATCATCTCGATAAAGGCCTCCTCGGTGCCGCCGGCGGCGATGGCCAGAGCAGAGGTGGCATCGGCAGAGGAGCGCAGCGCCGCGCCGAAAAACAGATCTATCAAGGTACACACATCCCCCGCCCGATAGCCGGTGATGGTGGCGCCCCGCTTATAATGAGGGTCAATAAGCCCCTGGGTGATGGTAAACTCCGCCTGGGGATCGTCGATAGCTTCAGCTGCCGTCAGCAGGGTGAGCACCTTGGTCATAGATGCCGGATAAACCGCCAGATCGGAGCCTTTTTCGGCAATTACCGTGTTGGTGTCGGCGTTGATCAGCAGGGCGAACGCACTGCCCACGCTGTCACTCAGATGAGCGGTATCCCCATCGGACTGTGCCAGACCCACCACGGGCTCCGGTTCGGGCTCCACAATCTCCTGCACGGGAGGCTCGGGCTCGGTGACCTGCACCGGCAGCTGCGCCTGCAGCGCATCGTCGGCAGGCGGTTCCTCACCCACAGGCTGACGCACCAGCGCCCAGATGCCCAGACCCAGACCGCCTGCCACCACCAATACCGCCAGCGCCAGCACGCCCTGCCGTACCAATGCTTTCTTTCTCCGCCGCCGCTGCCGGGGCGTCATATCTTCCCAAGCGATTTTCATAAGCTCTCCAATCGTTTGCACGAGTTTTTCTTAAAGCAGCGGGAAATCCCGCCTGAATTTTTATTATATACCGAACGAAAGGCAGATACAAGAAAAAAGCCGCCCGGTCGGGCGGCTTTTTTGTAAATTTTAGTCTTCGTGCTTGGGATGATAATGGACGTGGAGCAGGTCGTGGGCGCGCTCGCCGATGTAGCGGGCATAGATCTCGCCCAGAACGGGGTTCTCCTCGGCGCGCTTGATCTGGGTAAGACCGTCGGTCTTATACAGATTGTCGGCACGCTGCTGCTTCTCCTCGCTGAGAGCGAAGGGCTGACCGGCACCGGACACGCAGCCGTTGGGACAGGCCATGACTTCCACCAGATGGTACTCCACCTCGCCGGCCTTAATCTTCTGGATCAGCTTCTCGGCGTTGCCCAGGCCGCTGACCATCGCGATCTTCAGCTGGGTCTCGCCCAGGTCATAGACCATCTCCTTGACGCCTTCCAGGCCGCGGACGCCCGACTGTGCGATCTCACGCAGAGCGCTGTAAGTCTTGTCGGAGTTGGCGTAACGGAGGACAGCCTCGGTAACGCCGCCGGTGACGCCGAAGATGACGCCTGCGCCGGAGGTGCCGCCGAAGGGCAGAGAGGGAGATTCGGGCTGGATCTCATCAAAGTGAATACCGGCCTCGCGGATCATCTGGATGAGCTCCTGGGTGGTGATGACGGCGTCGATGGTATCGGTGCCGTCGGGACGCTTGAACTCGGGACGGATGGCCTCGTACTTCTTGGCGGTACAGGGCATGACGGCGATGGAGAAGATCTTCTTGCCCTTCAGGTCGGGATCGTTCTCATAATGCTCCTTGATGACCGAGCCGAACATCTGCATGGGGCTGCGGCAGGAGGAGATGTTCTCCAGCAGCTCGGGGTGCTTGTTTTCGGCATAGCGGATCCATGCGGGGCAGCAGGAGGTGAACAGAGGCAGCTTTTCGCCCTTGCCCAGACGCTCGATAAACTCGTTGCCCTCTTCCACCACGGTCATGTCGGCGCCGGTGGTGGTGTCAAAGACCCGATTGAAGCCCATGCGGCGCATAGCGGCAAAGATCTTGCCGGTGGCCATGAAACCATTGGGCTCGCCCAGCTCCTTGGCGATACCCACACGGACGGCAGGAGCCACCTGTGCCACAACGTACACGTTGGGATCGTAGATGGCGGCCCAGGTGCGGTCCACGTTCTTCTGGACCACGATGGCACCGGTGGGACAGACAGCAGAGCACTGGCCGCAGCCGACGCAGTTGGTCTCATTGATGGGCACCTTGAAGGCGGTGCTCACTTCCATATGGGAGCCGCGGCCGGCAAAGGCGATGGCGCCCACGTTCTGCACTTCGTTACACATACGGACGCAGTCGCCGCACAGAATGCACTTGGAGTGGTCGATGGAGATGGAGACAGAGGACTCGTCCTTCTGAGGCTCGGTCTTGCCGTTGGGGAAGCGGACGTCTTCGATGTAGAAGCGGCGGGCCAGCTCCTTCAGGCGGCAGCCCTCGCTCTTTTCACAGGTGGTACAGTCGCGGCAGTGGTTGGCCAGCAGCAGCTCCAGGATGTTCTTGCGGTACTTGCGCAGACGGGCAGAGTTGGTGACCACGCTCATGCCGGCCTTGGGAGGAGTGGAGCAGGCGGCGTGCATATTGCCCCGCTCGTCCTCCACCATGCACATACGGCAGGCGCCGTAAACCGACAGATCGGAGTAGTAGCAGAAGGTAGGCATATCAATGCCGGCCTTACGCACCAGCTCCAGAATATTCTTTTCACCCTCAATGGGTACGGGGATCTTATCGATCAGCATTACGTTCTTATTCATGGTTTATTCCTCCCGGATGGCGCCGAAGGCACAGTTGGTGATACAGGCACCGCACTTGATGCACTTGGTGGTGTCGATGGTGAAGGGCTTGCGGATCTCGCCGGAGATGGCGTTGACCGGGCAGTTGCGGGCGCACTTGGAGCAGCCCTTGCACTTGTCGGGATCAATGACGTAGCGCTTCAGGCGGGCACAGGCACCGGCGGGGCAGCGCTTGTCGCGGATATGAGCCTCGTACTCCGAGCGGAAGTACTTGATGGTGCTGACCACGGGGTTGGCAGCCGTCTTGCCCAGACCGCACAGAGCGGTGTTGGTGATGGTATCTGCCAGCTCTTCCAGCAGCTCGATGTCGCCTTCCTGTCCCTTACCGGCCACGATGCGCTCCAGGATCTCCAGCATACGCTTGGTACCCTCGCGGCAGGGCACGCACTTACCGCAGGATTCGTTCTGTGTGAAGTTCATGAAGAAGCGGGCAACCTCTACCATACAGGTGTCTTCGTCCATGACCACCAGACCGCCGGAGCCGATGATGGCACCGGCCTTCTTCAGAGAGTCAAAGTCCAGGGGCAGATCCAGATGCTCGGACGTCAGACAGCCGCCGGAGGGACCGCCGATCTGAACGGCCTTGAACTTCTTGCCGTCGCGGATACCGCCGCCCACGCCGAAGACGACTTCCCGCAGGGTGGTACCCATGGGAACCTCAATCAGGCCGGTATTCTGGATGTTGCCGGTCAGGGCAAAGGCCTTGGTGCCGGAGGAGGTAGCGGTACCGGTCTTGACATACTCAGCTGCGCCCTCGTTGATGATGGTGGACACGTTGGCAAAGGTCTCCACGTTGTTCAGGACGGTGGGCTTGTCAAACAGGCCGTGTTCCACGGTACGGGGAGGCTTGACGCGGGGCATACCGCGCTTGCCCTCGATGGAGGCGGTCAGCGCAGAACCTTCGCCGCAGACGAAGGCGCCGGCGCCCCGGTTGATATGCATATGGAAGCAGAAGTCGGTGCCCAGAATGTTGTCGCCCAGGATGCCCAGCTCTTCGGCCTTGGCAATGGCGGTGCGCAGACGGGAAACGGCCATGGGATACTCGGCACGGACGTAGATGTAGCCCTCGGTAGCGCCGCAGGCGATACCGGCGATCATCATGCCTTCGATCATACGGTGGGGGTCACCCTCCATGATGGAGCGATCCATAAAGGCACCGGGGTCGCCCTCGTCGCCGTTACAGACGACATACTTGGGGGTAGCCTTCTGACGGGCAACCTGGCTCCACTTGGTGCCGGCGGGGAAACCGCCGCCGCCGCGGCCGCGCAGGTTGGCGTCCAGCATTTCCTGGACGATGTCGGCAGGCTGCATATCAAACAGCGCCTTTTCCAGAGCGGAATAGCCGCCGATGGACAGATACTCCAGGATGGAGTCGGCGTCCACGTGACCGCAGTGCTCCAGAACCATACGGGTCTGCTTCTGATAGAAAGGAATTTCTTCCTGCTTTTCATAGATCACGCCGTTCTGTTTGTAAGCCAGGCGCTCGATGGGCTTGCTCTGGACGATGCAGCTGTCGATGATCTCGTCAGCGTCGGCCAGCTTGACCTTGGTCAGCAGCCAGCCCTGAGGCTCAATGCGCACCAGGGGACCCATTTCGCAGAAGCCGTGGCAGCCGGACTTCTTCAGACCCACCACATCGTCGTGGGGATCGTGTGCCAGCTCCACCTCACAGGGGATGCCGCGCTCTTCCATCTTGGCCTTCAGTGCGGCATAGATGTCCAGCGAGCCGCCGGATACGCAGCCGGTACCGGCGCAAACCAGGATCTTCCGGGTTTCCTTCTTGGCGGCGGCAACACAAGCCGCCCGCAGCTCCTGAAGCTGCTGTCTGTTTTCCAGTTTGGCCATGTTATGCCTCCTTCCGCAGCTGGGCGATCAGTTCCACGGCCTTATCGGGAGTCATAGCGGGATGAACCTCGCCGTTGACAGTCAGCGCGGGAGCCAGGCCGCAGGCACCCAGGCAGGAAACGGTCTCAACGGTAAACAGCTGGTCGTCGGTGGTCTTTTTCTGATCGCTCAGACCCAGCTCAGAACGCAGCTTCTCCAGAATGGGGACAGACTTGCGCACATGGCAGGCTGTGCCGTCGCAGACCTTGATGACGTACTTGCCCTTGGCTTCCAGAGAGAAGTTCTCATAGAAGGTGGCGACGCCGTAGATGGTGGCCTCGCTCAGGCCCATCTTCTTGGACAGATAAGGGAAGACTTCACGGGGCAGATAGGAATATTTTTCCTGGATCTCCTGCAGAATGGCGATCAGGCTCTTCTCTTCATAGCCCAACGCCTCCAGATAGCCGTCAATGCTCTGGTAAAGTTCTTGGATGTTCATGATAAGTGCCTCCTCCGGTTGTATAAGGTAATCAATATTAAATTCCGATACACCAATATATATTTTATCGAAAATGACCAAGCCCGTCAATTACTTTCGTCTATAAATTGCATAGTTTTTCAAGTTTTTCCCGTTGTTTTATCGTATATTTTCCATAACGCACGAAAAGTTTGCATCGGTTTTTCGATCAAACCGCAAATTCTTCTCTCAAATTCCTCTAAATAACACCAAAAAAGTACACAAAACCCCGACCGTCTCCGAAGTTTTTTCGGGACAGCCGGGGTTTTATCGATATTTTTTTACTGATTTAATTGCCCACTGAAATTATTCCATCAAGCTGCACACCAGTTCGGCATAGGCAGCGGGGTCTTCCAGCGTCAGGCCGGCAATGAGCAGCGACTGGTAATACAGCACCTGAGCATAGCGGGCGGCCTTATCCTTATCCTGGGCAAAGGCCCGCTGCAGGGCGGCAAAGGCAGAGGCGTTGGGATTGAGCTCCAGCACCCGCTGGGCGGTCATGCCCTGACTCACGTCCATGCCGGACAGCAGCTTCTGCTGATGGAAATACTTTTCCATTTCCAGGGTGATGGGGCCTTCGGTGGTCATGCACACCGGCTGGGACACCAGCTTGCGGGAGATGCGGACGGCGTGCAGCTTATCGCCCAGAGTCTCCTTGACGAAGTCCAGCAGCTCCTTGCATTCCTCATCCTGCTTGTCGGCTGCCGACTTTTCCTCCTCGGTCTGGGGCAGGGCATCGTCGTCGTTCACCGACTTGAACTGCTTGCCGTCCTGCTGTCCCAGGATTTGCAGCAGCAGCTCGTCCTCGCTGTTCTGGACACACAGGATCTCGTAGCCCTTGGCCAGAATACGCTCGCTCTGGGGCAGCTTGCCTGCCTGAACGGCATCCTCGGCAGCGGCATAATAAATATACTCCTGACCTTCCGCCATGCGCTCCACATAGGCCTTCAGCGAAGTCAGCTTGCTCTCGTGGGTGGTGGCAAACATCAAAAGATCCCGCAGGTTTTCCTTGTTGGCACCGTAGCTGCCCATAGCGGAATACTTGAGCAGCAGTCCGAACTCCCGCCAGAAGCGGGCATAATCCTCGGGACGATCCTTCTGGATCTTCACCAGCTCGGCGCGGATCTTCTTGTCCAGATTATTGCGGATGACCTCCAGCTGACGGGTGTGCTGGAGCATCTCGCGGGAAATATTCAGGCTCACATCCTGGGTATCCACCACACCGGGAATAAAGCGGAACCACTCGGGCAGCAGCTCGGCACACTTATCCATAATCAGCACGCCGCTGGAATAGAGCTGCAGGCCGCCCTGATACTCCCGGGTATACAGGTCATAGGGCGCATGGGCGGGGATGAACAACAGAGCCTTGTAGGTAACGGCGCCCTCCACGTTGGCGGTGATGTGGCTCAGAGGAGCCTCCATGTCACCAAACTTGCTCTGATAGAACTCGGCAGCCGCCTCCCCGGTGATCTCGCTCTTCTGCCGCTGCCACAGGGGCACCATGGAGTTGAGGGTCTCGATCTCGGTATAGGTCTCCCAGCCGCCCTTCCAGTCTTCACCGGCATTTTCGGGCTTTTCCATCTGACGGGACTTTTCCATAGCCATCTTGATGGGGAAGCGCACATAGTCGGAGTACTTCTTCACCAGCCGCTGGAGGGTGTACTGACCCAGGAACTGATCGT
>JAGAVA010000107.1 GCA_017620505.1 Clostridia bacterium | reverse complement strand
GCAGTCGCCGTCATCCTCGCCGGGAGTATGAGCTTCCTTGGCGGGGGTCGTGACGGTGCCGCAGACGGTACACTTGACCGCCGTGGTGCAGTCGACGTCGTCGGCTTCGGGAGTATGCTTCTCCTTGGCAGGAGTGGTGACGGTGCCGCAGACGGTACACTTGATCGCCGTGGTGCAGTCGCCATCGTCGGTTTCAGGAGTATGTTTCTCCTTGGCGGGAGTGGTGACGGTGCCGCAGACGGTACACTTGACCGCCGTGGTACAGTCGCCGTCATCCTCGCCGGGGGTATGAGCTGCTGCCGCTTCGGTAACAACCTCGCTGCAGACCGAGCAAATCAGATCCACGGTGCAGTCGGTATGCTGGTTTTCATTGCCGCTGTGGTCGCAGGCGATGCCGATCACGACTTCCGTTGCGATATTGCCGTCTGCATCATAGAAATGCCAAGTATCTTCGTCATATCTGCCGCCCACGGGGGTCAGAATCCCGATGCCTTCGCCGAGGGTCAGGCTGGCGGTACACAGGGCCGATTCGCCGCCGGTGGCGGTCAGGCTGCCCGAGACTGTGGTGCTGCCGTTGGCTTTTACAGCGTAATAGTTGCCGGTGGCATGCAGGCTGCCCGAGACTGTGATGCTGCCGTTGGCTTTTACACCGTAATAGTCGCCGGTGGCATGCAGGCTGCCCGAGACTGTGATGGTGCCGTTGTAATCCATCAAGTACACACCATAGCTGGCGTACTCCGCCGTGCCGCCGGTGGCGGTCAGGCTGCCGGAGACTGTGATCGAGGTGTTGGCATATACACCATAGATTTGCTGTGCCGCACCAGCGATCGCGGTCAGGCTGCCGTCCGAGAGGGTAATCAAGCCGCCGGCATATACACCATGGCTTTCAAACTCCGCTGCACCAGCGGTGACCGTCAGGCTGTCGTCCAGACTGTCTGCGCTGACAACAATATCGCCCTTGGCATACAGGCCGTAGCTTATGGACATATCTGCGCTGCCTGTATGGGTAACGCTGCTGTCACCCTTGAGGACCAGATTGAGGGTCTCTGTGCCGCTGTAGTAAATGGCCGCGCCATAATAGATGGGTGTACCATCCCATCCGGCTTCTTCCCATGTATGGCCCGCGCCCTCGTAGGTGTAGCCGTCAAGGGTCAGGGTGTTGGAATCGGGATCATAGGTGGCTGTGCCGCCCTTGCCATCGGAAATGGTCAGATTCTTGTCTGTAAACTGTACACCGCCGACCCACAGGTCATAAGGCGTGAACAGACGCTCCATTGTCACGGTGACCACGACATCATTCTCCGGCATGGTGAAGGTATAGGTGCTGCCGGAAAGCGTGCCGTTCACGGTGCTGCCATCGGATGCTGCGGTTACCGACTTCAGTTCACAGCCCGTATCGGGTGTGATGGTCAGCGTGACATTTGCGCCAGCCCTGTAGAAGCCTGCGCCGGAGACCGTGCCGCCGACGTCTTTTCCGTCGACACCGGCAAATGCAGCTGTAACGGTATAGCCCTCGCCAATCTCAACATAGTCGGCAGGTTCCGCATAGTTTTCAGCGTCTTCATAGCTGTTATAAACACTACCCCTGGTCACGATACCGCCCACGGGAGTCTGAATGCCAAAACCGTCTGCAAAGGTGATGCTGTTATCGGCATACTCACATGACAGGCCCCATCTGTCGATATCCAGATCCTCACCTTCCTGCAGCGGCATTGCCTTGGCGATCAAGCTGCCGCCATGAACCGCGATCGTTTTTGCTCCAATGCCGATGCGTGTCAGCTGACTGATGCCGCCCGTTGCGATCAGGCTGCCGCTGTTAAGGATCAGTTCACCACCTACGGGATTATAATTTTCATCGTAGCCATACGCAAGACATACACCATAGCTTTCATCATTGGCCGTACCGCCGGTGATGGTCAGGCTGCCGCCATCGTCGCCTTCATCGACAACAACATTGCCCTTGGCATACAGGCCGTTGCTGTCGTACAGCCTACCACCTTTATGGGTAACAACGCTGTCGCCCTCGAGGAGCAGATTGAGGGTCTTTGTGTCGCCATAGTAAATGGCTGCGCCGTAGGGCGAACCGAAACTATTATCCCATGTATGGCCTGCGCCCTCGTAGGTGTAGTTATTGAGGGTCAGGGTGTTGGAATCGGCATCATAGGAAACCGTGCCGTCGCCGAATACGTCGGCTGCATTGTGAGAGGTGACCTGTGTGCCGCCGACCCAGAGGGGGTAGCGGGTTGCTTCGACGTAAGTATTGGTGATGATCAGCGACAGTCCGCCGTCATATTTCACCTCTGCAATCAGCTTATTGTCTTCCGTATCCTCGGTGACGGTGACGACAACCTCGTGTGCGCTTGTGTCATAGGTAACGCCCGGGATGCCGCTGTCGACCTCGGTGATGGTGTATTCATAAATGCCCGCAGCCGTAAAGGTGATCTCTCCGAAGTAAGCCGACGGTGTGTCTAACGTTGCCGTTGCCGAGCGGCTTGCAGGCATGGGTGCATTTTCTGTCACTGCCGCCAGATTGAAGGTAAAGCCATCTGCCTTGCCCCAGGCGTTGAATTCCTTGGTCAGCTTAAGCTGCACGTTGACGGGATCGGGATCGGGAATCTTATTAAACTTGACCAGCAGAACGCCGGACTCTGTCGTGCTGCCGGTGGTGGTCAGCGTGCCATCTTGACCGATGGTGAACTCTGTATCGGCGGGAATAAGATATCCATCGGGCGCATCGACTGCATGCAGGGTGTATTCCATGCCGGTCTTCAGGCCTTCGACCATGTGGACTTCCGTGGCGGAATACCACTCCTCCGTAACCACCACTTGCTCGCCTGCTTTTTCCAGGATCTGCAGATGCGCGTCTGCAAGTGCCCAGTTATAGGCGGCATCGACCGCCGAAATCTGAACCACAGGCTTTTTAAATCTGACCGGAATGACGCCATTGGTTACGGTGCCGGAAGGAGTAATATTGCCGGCCTGATCGATGGTGAACTTTGTATTGGCGGGAATAAGATATTCTTCGGGCGCAACGGTGGTGCGGATGAAATAGGTCTCGCCGGCCTTCAGGCCTGTGATCTCTTCAGGATCAACACCCGAATCCCATTCCACCTTCTTGCCTTCGATTACGATAACCTCGCCGGCTGTATTGAGGATCTGCAGATGCGCGTCTGCAAGTACCCGGTTATAGGTGGCATCGACCGCCGAAATTTTGACCGAGACAACGGGATCGGCGGGCTTTTGTTTGATTTCGACAAACCTTGCGATATTGCCCGCTGCATCGACGACCGCACGCTTGTCAGCATCAAAGTAACCGCCCACGGGGATCAGAATACCGATGCCTTCGCCGAGGGTCAGGCCGCCGTAGGCAGACACGCCGTAGCTGTCGCCGTAGGCTTCGCCGCCGGTGGCTGTCACGGTGCCGCCCAAAATATAAATCTCTCCATAGGCACAGATGCCGCCGCTGTCGCCGCCAACTGTTGTGTCGTCATCATCGGTGACAACTTCACCGCCGGTGGCTGTCACGGTGCCGCCCGAGATGGTGATCGTTCCTCGGGCATAGATGCCGCAGCTGTCAGCGCTGTAGTCGCCGGAAGCCTTGCCGCCGGTGGCCGTCACGGTGCCGCCCAGGATGGTGAGGTCTCCGCTCGACACAAAAATGCCGTTGCTCTCGCTTTGACCGCCGGGCGCATCACCGCCGGTGGCTTTCAGACTGCCGGTGCCGGAGATGGTGATGCCGCCCTCGGCATAGATGCCGTAGCTGAGGTTCGAACCGACATGGGTGACGGTGTTGTCATTCACCAGCACCAACTTCAAGGTGCCGCCGCCGCCGTAGTAAATGGCGGCACCACAAACTTCATAGCCCTCACCGGTATAGCTGTAGTTATTGAGGGTCAGAGTGTTGGTACCGGGATCGTATGTAGCTGTGCCGGAGGTGCCGCTGATGGTCAGCTTCTTGCTTGTGACCTGCTCGCCGCCGACCAACAGATCATATTCGATCAGCTTAATATCGTCGCAGTTTGCACACTTGCCGGTGACCGGGTCATGCTCGTGATCGGGCTTTGTCTCCGAAGCGTTGGGGTTGTTGGTATAGCCGATTTCGGTATCGGCGCAGGAAACATAGCCGTAGTAAACCTTCGCGCCGCCGAGGACGGGATGATCCTCTGTGCCGATGGTCTGGCCAAAGGCATCGCCCAGCAGATAAGCCACCTCGCCCGAGGCGAACTGTGCGGCCGTCTTGGCTGTGCCTTTACCTTCTGCGCCGCAGGTGTCGAGATAATAGCAGTTTGTGACGTTTCCGCTCTCATTACGGCCGACTACACCGCCGACATCATAATTGCCGCTGACGCTGCCGATGTTATAGCAGTTCTGCACGGTACCGGTGTCACTATAGCCGACCACGCCGCCGACCTTGTCATCATAGTTGTTGCTAATGACCGCGCCGGCATTATAGCAGTTCCTGATCGTTCCGTAAATGCTGGAACTGACCACGCCGCCCACATAACTGCCGATGACCGTGCCGGTATTGTAGCAGTTTTCGATGGTGCCCGCATTGCAATAGCTCACAATACCGCCGCAAGAGTAGCTGCTTTGCAGATAGGAATCGACCACGCCGACATTCTTTACCGTACCATATTGGCCCACTAATCCGAACAGGCCCACCTGACTGGTGGTACTGTCGTTAAAATACAGGCCGGAGACCGTCTTGCCGTTGCCGTCAAAGGTACCGGAATACTTGTTGGAGCTCTTGCCGATCGGTGTCCATGCGCGGAAGTTTTCGCTGCCGCTGTTCAGTTCACCGTTGGCATCAAGGACATTTTCATTGACGGTAATATTCTCCATCAGCTTGCCGTTGATGGCTTTGTTACCACCGTTGACCTGTGCCGCAAACCAGTAGAGCTGGCCTGCGTTGGAGATCTCATAGTAGCCGTCGGCATTCAGCACGGCAGCCTCATAGCCGTCGCAGACCGAGCAGAAGCCGTTTTTAAACTCACCATGGATGACCGTATCGGTATTGGAATAGACGACGATTGCACCTGCACAGTTGTTGTTCTGATAAACCTTCGCGCCGCCGAGGACGGGATAAGCATCCTCGCCGATGTCCTGGCCCCAGATATCGCCTTCTTCACCCTGGCTCAGCAGATAAGCCACCTCGCCCGAGGCGAACTGTGCGGTGGTCTTGTATGTGGTGCCGTCAATGCTATCCGTTTCGCTGTCTGCCATATAGTAGCTGTTGGTAACAGAGCCATAGTTATAGCCGACCACGCCGCCGACATTGCTGTTGCCGCTGACTGCGCCGATGTTATAGCAGTTTGTGATGGTGGCGCTATTACCGCCGGCTACTCCACCGATCCTATTACCGCCGCTGACTGCGCCGGTATTATAGCAGTCTGTAATCGTACCTTCGGTGTTATAGCCGACCACGCCGCCGACATTGAAGTCGTCACCATTGACCGTACCGGTATTGTAGCAGTCTGTGACGGTGCCGTGGTTGTTATAGCCGACCACGCCGCCGACTTCGTCGCCGCTGCCGCTGACATTGCCGATGTTATAGCAGTCTGTGACAGTGCTGTAGTTGTTATAGCCGACCACGCCGCCGACCTGGTCCCCGCTGCCGCTGACTGTGCCGGTATTATAGCAGTTTGTGACCGTACCGTTGTTATAGCCGACCACGCCGCCGACATACTCGACGCTGCCGCTGATTGTGCCGGTGTTATAGCAGTTTTTGACGGTGCCGTGGTTGTTATAGCCGACCACGCCGCCGACATATTGTGTGCCGCTGACTGCGCCGGTATTGTAGCAGCTTGTGACGGTGCTGTCGGATAAGACAGCGCCCGCCACGCCGCCGACATACTTATTGCCGTGCAGATAGGAATCGATGACGCCCACATTCTGAACCTTGCCGCCGGATACATAACCAAACAGGCCGACATAGCTTGTGGCGCTGCCATTGAAATACAGTCCGGAGACCGTCTTGCCATTGCCGTCAAAGGTGCCGGTGTAGCTATTGTCGCTCTTGCCGATCGGGGTCCATGCGCGGAAATTGCTTCCGTCACCGTTCAGCTTGCCGTCGGAAGTCAGCACATTTTGGTTGACCACGATGTTGTCCATCAGCTTGCCGTTGATTCCCGTATTGCCGCCGTTGACCTGTGCCGCAAACCAGTAGAGCTGGCCTGCGTTCGAGATCTCATAGTAGCCGTCGCTGTTCAGCACGGCAGGCTCGTAGCCGCCACAATTTGTGCAGAAGCCGTTTGTATAGCTGTGACTGGGCTTCTCGGAGACATTGGTATAAACCTTAGCTGCATCGTCCGCGCAGGAATCGTAGCCGTAGTAAACGGTTTCGCCGCCAAGGACGGGGTAATCGTCGGTGCCGATGTCCTGGCCCCAGATATCGCCTTCTACATCCTGGCTCAGCAGATAAGCCACCTCGCCCGAAGCAAGCTGTGCTGCTGTGACCGTGGTGATGCCGTCCTTGTTCGCATCATTGGTGGTCACATAAGGTGTGCCCTCCAGCGCATAGCAGTTGTTCTTGCTGGCTTCGCTGTTCATGGTGCCGTAGGCCGACAGATGTGCGTTTTCTTTGGTAAGGTTGGTGTTGTTGATGATCTGGCCTGCCCAGAGGTTGTTTTTCAGAACAGTCTTTGCGCCCGACGGGCTGTAGGACAGGAAGCCGCCGATGTAAATGGTATCATAATTATTGTGGGTGCCGCTCTGGTAGGCCGTCTTGACCGTACCGTAAGCCGCGCAGTTGCGGATGGTGACGGTGGCCGTATCATAGATGCGTCCGACAAAGCCGCCCGCGCCCGAATCGACACGGTAAATGCCCGCGTCAAAGGTGCCGTACCAGGCGCAGTTTTCGATCAGGCTCTGGTGGTTGGCATAGCCGATAAAGCCGCCGACCATGCCGATGCCGTGGGCACCTGCGGTCAGGTTGACATAGGAGGTGATGTTGCGGATGGTCGCGCCGTTGCGTTCCAGTCCGTGATCGGAGCTGTTCAGGCCGCAGGCCGAGCCGATGACGCCGCCGACGTAATCGTGGCTGCCGATGACATTGACCTCACCGTAGATGGTGAAGTTCTCAACGGTACCCGTTCTGACCTCGCCGAAGAAGCCCAGGCCGGCTCTCTTGCCTTCCACCTTCAGGCCCTCGATGGTGTGACCATCGCCGTCAAAGTGGCCGCGGAAGTTGTTGCTGTTTTCACCGGTCGAGCCGATGGGCGTCCAGGGGCGGTTTTCCAGATCAATGTCGGCAGTCAGAATGGCGTTTGCCGTTCTGTCGACCGTGTTGACATGGTTGGCAAACCAGAACAGCTGGCCGCCGTTGGAGATCTGATAATAGCCGTTTTTCAGTTCGGCCGGCTGATATGCGCCGCAGTCGCAGAAACCGTTTTTGTAGACCTCATGGGGACACGCATTGGGATCGGCAACGGTGACGGTAATAGAGCGGGCCGCGGAATCCGGTGCAGTAATGCCCCAACGGGAATAACCAGGGCGCTCAGGACCCTGCGCCCAGGCCTTGAACCAGACCTTATAGGTGCCGGGTTCCGTGGCAGTGGGCTGGGCGGTGGAAAAACTGACGGGTTTCATGGCGGAAGCATCAGTCACGGAATACAAAACATCACCGCCATAGCCGCCGGAAACCCTACCCTCGCTGGTGATCAGGGTCTTGGCGGTGCCGTCGGCCACCAACCCCGTGGCTGCAACGGGATCGGTAGAGACCACGGGATAGATGTAGACCGTCAGGGATGCATTCGGCTTGCCATTGTACTGGCTTACCAAAGTTCCTATATTATCTTTTACGGCATTATCCACATGGAAGCAATGGATGGTATAGCGATCAACATCCGCAGCGGTGGGAGTCTCCCAGGAATTCGGGAAGTTTACAATCGGATCGGCAGAGCTGCCATAGGCGAAATATCCCCAGGTATAGCCGGAATCCGCCGACGTGGCATTGATCAGAACCTGGGAAGCACCGGTGTAGGGGATGTATTCCTTACCGGTGGGGTTTGTGAAATAGGAAGTCGCTTCCTCCGTGCCGGTGCAGGCGGTGTAGTCAAAGCCGCAGACATCGCACCATTCGTTTGCTTCGGTGCATGGTTCGGCACAGTAGCACACCGGATTCTCGGGCTGCACATAGGCAGCGCAGGTGGTGGCATGAATGCTTTCGTCATCGGTGCCGCAGCTGCACAAATGCTCCGCCTCAGCGGCAAGGGCCGCACCCGGCAGCATGGTGAAGAGCATGGCAAAAGTCAAAAGCCATGCAACCGGTTTTCTCAGTTTCTGCTTCATATCGTCATTCTCCTTTGAGATTTTTTACGATTGGGCCTGTTTCGGCTCATACAGCCGGACGCCCTCGCGGCAACGCATGCTCCATGGCGTGAACCGTTTCGCACAGCTCGGACAGCACCGAAGCACAGGCCGGTTCTCCCAGCATCCGTATCGGTACCGTCTGCCAGTCGCCCTGCAGCTGCACCTTGTAGGGATAGGTCATTTCGCTCAGTCCCTCGCCCTGGGGTGCGTGGACCAGAATCAGATGGTACAGGATCCCTTTGCGCAGATTCATGGCAAGATCCAGGGAGTCATTGTAGTGATCGATCTGTGCAACGCCTTCTTTCCGAAGCGCCGCACAGGCCGTCGGCAGCTCGCCGCATACGGCAATGCGAAGGTTTTCCGGCATTTTGATCCCTCCTTTGGTACGTTCCTGTGTTATCATAAATTTCTTCCAATATAGAATAGCATATCTCTGCCGCCTTTTGGGGGCTTGCGTAAATTTAGCCATTTTTGCGGATATTTTGCTCTCCCGGCAGGCGCATCGGGGATTGCCAAGGCTTTATTGTATGTTATAATGGAAATAAAATTGCTGTAAGTGCGAGGTGATGACGGTGAAAATTGCGATCTGCGACGATGAGGCGCTGTGCAGGGCAGAAATGCTTGCCATGACTCAGGAATACAGTGAGCAGTATACCGGACAGCACATTGAGTTTGCGGCGTTCTCCCATGCAGAGGATCTGCTGGAGGCCGCAAAGAAGATCGGCGGGTTTGACGCATACCTTCTGGATATTGTGATGCCGTTTATGAACGGCATCGAACTGGGCGTGGAGCTGCGGAAACGGGGCTACGATGGGAAGATCATCTATCTGACCTCCAGCGAGGAATATGCCATCGACTCTTTCAGGGCAAAGCCCTTTCAATATATTTTGAAGCCCTTTGAGAAATCCGTGTTATATGCTACGCTGGATGAAGCGCTGGAATCGGTTTTCGCGCAGAAGCATCGGAGCATCATTGTCCGGACCCAGGAAAGCAACATCAAGCTGAATCTGGACAACATCCTGTGGGCCGAGCTGAACCGCCGTACCGTTGTCTATCATCTGAACGGCGGCAAAACGGTGGAGAGCGTGCAAATCCGCACCACCTTTCCCGAAGCCGTGCAGGAACTGACGAAAGACAGCCGCTTTATTCTCTGCGGCGCCAGTATGGTAGTCAATCTGCAGCACATCACCGCTGTGGAAAACGAGGCGTTGATCTTCAAAAATACATTCCGCGCCTACCTCGGCAAAAAAGCCTGCCGGGAGATCCGGTCGATCTGGTACGACTACACCTTTGATGGGGAGGGCAGCAAATGACGTTTCTAAAAGATTTTTCTGTTTTATGGTCTCTTCTGCATACGCTGCTCCTGTTCCTCCTGCTCTTTGAGTCGCGCTATCCCAGAAAGAAAACGCTGATCCTTTCGCTGGCGACGATGCTTCCGCTGATCCTTGTGAACACCGTGATTTTCCTCGTTATAGGTGCGGAGCGATACATGACAGCGCTGCTTCTCACCTGCAGTCTGCCCAGCCTGATCTTCTTCTGGTTTCTGGCCAAGCACCGGGACGGGCGCTTCTTCTTCACCTTCTGCATGGTGGATTCCATCATTCTGGAGATCATCTATATCACCAACATTCTGGATTTCTACCTGGGCAACACCTACATCTTCATGTTTGCTGCGCGTATCGTCTGTATCCCTCTGCTGGAACTGCTGATCTACAAGAAACTGCGGCCCATCTACCTCAGTGTACAGCAGTCCGTGAAAAAAGGCTGGTATGTATTTGCCGCCATCAGCGCCCTGTTTTATGTGGCCATGACCCTTTCCGTGAGCTACCCGACCATGATCACCAGCCGCCCTGCGTATCTGCCTGCATTCGTGCTCTACCTTGTGCTCCTGCCGGTCATCTATATCCATATTCTCAGTACCCTGCGCAATCAGCAGCGCCTGCACGAGATGTCCGAACAGGATAACATCCTGCGGGTGCAGGTCTCCAACCTGACTGCCCGCATGGAGGAGTTTTCTGCGGCGAATGAAAAGTTCCGCACCGAGCGCCACGACTTCCGTCACAAGATGCAGGTCATCGTCGGTCTGATTGAACACGGCGAGTATGACAAGCTGCGGGAGGTTGTTCTGAACTATCATGAGACCATCCGGGAAACCGCCGTCAAGCGGTACTGCAACAGCGCTGTCATCGACGCGGTTCTGTCCTCCTATCTGCAGAAAGCCGAGAGCAAGGGTATCAGGGTCAGTGTGGCGCTCAGCTTCCCGGAGCCGCTTCCGGTGGATGAAGCCGAGCTGGCTACTGTGTTTGCCAACGCAATCGAAAATGCCATCCACGCCTGCGAGAAGCTGGATGCGGACAAGCGTCAGATCGACGTGAAGGTTCTGACTTCTCCGCGATTCATGCTCCAGATCAGCAACAGCTACGACGGCGCTGTGGAGTTTGACGAGAATGGCACCCCGGTCAGCCGCGAAGAAGGCCACGGCTTCGGCACACGTTCCATCGTGGCGTTCTGCAACAAGAACAAGGCGTTCTATGAGTTCAAGGCAGACAGCGAACGGTTCCGCCTGCGTATTTCGTTCTGATTCCGTTCGTGCAACTGAAAGAAACGAAGCACGCCCCTATGCAGATCTTCGAACCGTTGCAGAACCGGAAGGTCAGCTGTCCGTCCTTGTGTACCGGCACCTTCTCCACCATGACTGTCCAGAGGGAGGAACAGAGCCATAAAGGTATGTGCATCTTTTAACGTTTCCTCGTACCTTTTAACGAAAGGTCGGCAGGTATGTGCACAGGGTATCAAAGTTGGTCACTCCTCTCAAAGCAAAGCACCCCAACGGGGTGCTTTTTGTTTTGCAGCGGTGACACGGGTGAGATGCGTGTTAATATTTCTTTCCGATACCTATTGACAATTATATCGTTAGCCGATATAATACACATATCGGAAGCCGATATAACGGCAACCGAGCGAAAGGAGCGATTTTATGCCCAATCCCGCATTGACCGAGGCGGTCTATTATATTTTACTCTCGCTGCTGGAGCCGCTGCACGGCTACGGCATTATCCAAAATGTGGAGCAGCTCTCGGGCGGGCGTGTCCGGCTGGCGGCAGGCACGCTGTACGGCGCCATCAACACCTTGCTGGAAAAGGGCTGGATCACCGCCCTGGCCGGTGAAGCCGACAGCCGGAAAAAAGAGTACGTCATCACCGAAACCGGCCGGGATATGCTACAGAAGGAGCTGCAGCGGCTGTCCGAGCTGCTGGAAAACGGAAAACGCCTGTTGGGAGGATCTGAACAATGAGAAAAACGGTACGCAAATGGTTCTGGGTCTGGGATTTTGATAAGGAAGAGCAGTGGCTCAATGAGATGGCCGCCAAGGGACTGGTGCTGGTAGGTGTGGGCTTTTGCCGCTATGACTTCGAGGAATGTGTCCCCGGGGAGTATCAGGTGCGGCTGGAACTGCTGGAAAATCAGCTGCAGCATGCCGAAAGTCAGCAGTATATCCGCTTTCTGGAGGAAACCGGCGTAGAGCAGGTGGGCAACTATTTTCGCTGGGTCTACTTCCGAAAAAAGACCGCCGACGGCCCCTTTGATCTGTATTCTGACAATGATTCCCGCATCAAACATCTCAAGCGCATCATTGCACTGATCCTGCCCATCAGCGGCGCCAATCTGTGTATCGGATTTGCCAATGTGGGAAATGCAGTGGTAACCGGCATCAGTCTTGCCAACGTGGGCTATCTCAATCTGGCGCTGGGTCTTTTGGGATTCTACGGCGCCTGGAGATTGCAGAAAAAGCGCAAGCGTCTGGAGGAAGAAGCCCAGATTTTTGAATAAATTGACAGGCCTGTTCGCAGTCTGTTATACTAAACCTAAAAAGATAGGGAGGCGGGCATATGGCAAAACTGGAGTGTACCCTGCGGGGGAGCAAAAACACCATTCTGCGCATGATCGACCACCAATTGATGGAAGGCAGTTTCAGTGCCAGCTACGAAGATGGCAGCGATTTTTCGCTGGGTGCTGTGGAGTGCGCTGTCCGGGTCTACGAGCGGTACAGCATAGCCGGAGGAAACCGGGTCAGCTTAAATATTACCCTGTTTGGCAAGGATACCGTCTGGAAACTATCGGCGGTGGCATCCGGCGGAAGCAGAGCCGCTTTGTTCAAAATGAATACCTTTGGAGAAAAATCCTTTCTGCAGGAACTGGAAAACGCGGTGAAACAATTTCGTGAATAAAAAAAGCACCCCGTCGGGGTGCTTTTTCATGTGTTGATTTACTTGTTGATCTTGGCCAGGATCATCTGAGCGCAGTCGATCTGGTTGGGAATGTTGCCATTCTCGTCCTTCACGCGCCAGATGTCGGGAGTGATCTCGTCGGCAACGTAAATCTTGCCTTCCTCATCGTAACCGACCTCGATCTTGAAGTCGATCAGCTGCAGGTTCATGCCGGCCAGTTCCTTCTTCAGGACTTCGCCGACCTTGACCAGGATCTCCAGAGCCTGATCAAACTGGCCTTCCTTCAGCATGCCCTTCATGATGCACAGACGCTCGGTGATCAGAGGATCGCCCTGGGCGTCGCTCTTCAGGGTGACTTCGCAGTAGGGAGGATCAAAGGGGATGCCCTGCTCCAGATCAAAGCGGCGGCACATAGAGCCGGCGGTGAAGTAACGCAGGACGAACTCCAGCTTGGGAACGGTCAGATTGCGGACCTTCATCAGACCCTGATCCAGATCGGAGCCCAGGTAATGGGTGGGGATACCGTTCTTTTCCATCAGCTCGAAGAAGTACTTGGAAACAGCCAGGCCAACCTTGCCCTTGCCTTCCACGCTGCCGCCAACGGAGTTGGAGCCGGGATCGAAGACGCCGTTTTCACCGGTGGCGCTGTCCTTGAAGAACAGATGAACCACGTTGGTGGCTTCGTCCAGCATGACGTTTTTGGTCTTGCCCTCGTAAAGTGTTTTCATTTTGAAAATCCCCTTTCAGGTAGTATATGGACTACATTCGGAATATAGGTTTTTTAACAGAAATATTATAGCAAACTCGAAAAAACATGACAACAGAAATTTTTGTAAAAATGAAAATTTCAGCAGAAAAAACAGGCAAAACATTGCGAAAAGGGTCTCTGCGTGGTAAAATGTTGTGAAAATTCACAAAAAAGGAAGAGGGAGAACGTGCTTGGAGTGATCTCGGCTGCAGCTGCGGCTTTTGCGGTAACCAATCTGGATGACCTTTTTGTGCTCATGCTGCTGTTCGGGCAGGCCGGCGGGAAAGGTGCGCGGCTGCGCATCGCAGCGGGTCAGTTTTTGGGACTGAGCCTGCTGACGCTGGTAAGCGTGGCTGCGGCACTGGGTCTGGGCCGGGTGCCGGAGCAGTTTCTGCGGCTGCTGGGACTGGTGCCCATCCTGCTGGGTCTGCGGGCGTGGAGGACGCGAAATCAGCCGGCGGAAACAGTCTCTTCGGTGGGCGTGCTTTCCACCGCGCTGCTGACAATGGCCAACGGCGGAGACAATCTGGGGGTCTATATTCCGCTGCTTGCCGGTTATTCGCCGGGTCAGCTGGCGGTGACGGCGGCAGTGTTCGCCCTGCTGTGCGGCCTGTGGTGCCTGCTTGGTGTAAAGCTTGCCGCCCTGCCCCGGGTGCAGGCGGTCATCCTTCGGTGGAAGGGCATCCTTGTGCCTGCCGTGCTGATTTTGCTGGGCTTGAGCATCATACTGTCCGTCTAATCGGACTGTATTCCTGGTAGACTGATACCAACAACAAGGGAGGGATCGGTCATGTATCAGGTCAAATATGTTTTTAATCATTATAATGTGTACGCCCCTTCGGGTCGGTTCCTGTTTTCGGCCGATACCGAAAGCGAAGCCTGGGCTGAGTTGGAAGCCCTGGAAGAGTGAAAACTTTGTCAAAACGCAGGACGGTGGATGACGGACGAGGACGGCGCATGAAAACGCAGGACGGCCAAACTCCTCTGAAAAATCCCTGAAAGAAGAGAAAATGCCGCAGTTTTTGCAAAACGGCGGGGGTTGACGGAGCCGGGGGCGGCTGTGGTATAATCCTGTGCATACAAACCTTCCCCGACGGGCCGCTGGCTGCACAGCGGAAGTCGCCGTCGGGATGTGGGCATAAGAAAGGACTTGTTAGTTTGCAGCTGGAAGGAAAGAGCCTGCGCTCTGATTTCATTCGTTTCGTTACCGCCACGGCGGCATCGCTGATGGTATTTTCCCTGTACTCCATGGTGGACGGCCTGTTGGTGTCCCTGGGCGTCAATGAATATGCCATGAGCGCCGTCAATCTGGCCATCCCCTTTACCAACGCCCTGTTTTCGCTGGCGGTCATGTTTGCGGTGGGTTCCTCCACCATTATTGCCATTCATCTGGCACAGGGGCGGAAGGAAGAAGCCAACGGTCTGTTTTCTCAGAATTTTTTCCTGCTTTTGGGCGTGGGATTGGTAATTTCGGCAGCCGTACTGGTGCTGCGGGAGCCCTTCGCCAAGCTGCTGGGCGCCGACCAGGTCACGCTGGAGTATGTGAAGCAATATCTGGCAGGTCTTGCACCCTTCAGCGCCTGCTTTATCATCTCTTATAATTTGGAGGTGCTCATCAAGACCGACGGCTTCCCCAAGCTGGCAGTCATTACGGTCACCACCGGCGCGGTGGCAAACTGTATTCTGGACTATATCGCCATTTTCTGGCTGGATATGGGCGTGTTCGGCGCGGCGGTAGCCACCGGCCTGTCCCAGTTTATCACCTGCGTCATGTATCTGGCACACTTTTTCGGCCCCAAGTGTACCTTCCGGCTGAAAAAGTTCAAGTTTGATCCCCGGATCTACAAGCGGCTGATCCCCATCGGCCTGTCGGACGGCGTTACCGAGCTGTGCAACGGTCTGATGATCCTGCTGTTCAACCGGACGGTGCAGAAATATCTGGGTGCCGACGGCCTGGTCACCTATACCGTCATTGCCTACATGAACACCATCGTCATCAATTTGATGATGGGTATTTCCCAGGGTTCCCAGCCGCTGGTCAGCTACCGCTACGGCAAAAACGACATGACTTCCTGCAAAAAGCTGCTGGGCTACGGTCTGAAGACCGCTCTGCTCTTCGGCGTGGTGTGCTTCGTGGGCCTGTATGTCTTTGCGCCCCAGGTGGTGGGTGCTTACCTCAGCGAAGCCTCTGACCTGTTGGTGGCCGACAGCATCGTGGCCTTCCGGCAGTATGCCTTCTCCTGGTTGCTTGTGGGCTTCAATGTGGTCATCGGCGGCTATCTGACGGCGCTGGAGCGCCCCATGCCCGCCATCGCCATTTCCACCGGCCGGGGATTGATCGTCCAGTCGGCCGTTCTGGTGGTGCTGGCAGCCGTTACTGTTGGCGCAGGTCTGTGGTTTACGCCGCTGATCTCCGAAGTGCTGGTGCTGGCACTGGCTGTGGTCTTTTTGCGGAGCAATCTGCGCAAAATGAATATGGCATAACCTCCGGGTCTGCTGCGCTGCGGCAGACCCATTTGTTTGCACAAAATTCATTTTACATTCAGGCAAAAATACGATATAATGACCTTGAATTGTTATAAAAATATCACTTTCTGAATAGAAGGAGGAAACATTTATGGTATCTGATGCCATGCTGCAAAAGCTGGACGCCTGGTGGCGTGCTTCCAACTTTCTGTCTGCCGGTCAGCTGTATCTTCTGGATAATCCTCTGCTGAAGGAACCCCTCAAGCCCGAACACATCAAAAAGAAGATCGTCGGTCACTGGGGTACCGTTCCCGGACAGAACTTTATTTATACCCATCTGAATCGTATCATCAACCAGTATGATCTGAACATGATCTATCTGTCCGGCCCCGGTCATGGCGGCAACGCCATGGTAGCCCAGGACTGGCTGGACGGCTCCTACAGCGAGGTTTATCCCAATGTGAGCCAGGATATCGAGGGTATGCAGAAGCTGTTCAAGCAGTTTTCCTTCCCCGGCGGTATCTCCAGCCACGTGGCTCCCGAGGTTCCCGGCTCCATCAACGAGGGCGGCGAGCTGGGCTACAGCCTGTCCCACGCCTTTGGCGCTGTCATGGATAACCCCGATCTGATCGCCGCCTGCGTGGTGGGCGACGGTGAGGCCGAGACCGGCCCCCTGGCTACCGCCTGGCACTCCAACAAGTTCCTGAGCGCCAAAATGGACGGCGCCGTGCTGCCCATTCTCCATCTGAACGGCTACAAGATCGCCAATCCCACCCTCTTTGCCCGTATTCCTAAGGAGGAACTGCAGAAGTTCTTCGAGGGCTGCGGCTGGAAGCCTTATTTTGTGGAGACCGACGGCTCTGACAACATGAAGGCCCACAAGGATATGGCCGACGTGCTGGATAAGTGCGTCCGGGACATCAAGGCTGCCCAGAAGAAGGCTCGGGAGCAGGGCGAAACCAAGCGTCCCCGCTGGCCCATGATCGTCCTGCGCTCTCCCAAGGGCTGGACGGGCATCAAGGAAGCAGACGGCAAGATCATCGAAGGCACCTTCCGTGCCCATCAGGTTCCCGTGGATATGTCCAAGCCCGAGCATCTGCAGAAGGTGGAGGACTGGCTGCGCTCCTATGATTTTGAGGAGCTGTTCGACGAGCACGGCGCACCCTGCAAGATGCTGAAGGACATGGCTCCCAAGGGAGACCGCCGTATGGGTGCCAACCCCCATGCCAACGGCGGCAAGCTGCTGCGGGATCTGCGCCTGCCCGACTTCCGCAAGTATGCCGTGGACGTTCCCGTGCCCGGCAGCGTGGAGGCACAGGATATGACCGAGCTGGGCGGCTATGTGCGCGACGTGCTCAAGCTGAACATGGATGCCAAAAACTTCCGTGTGTTCGGCCCCGACGAGACCAAGTCCAACCGCCTGAACCGGGCCTTTGAGGCAACCCGGCGCAACTGGAACGCCGAGATGGTGGAGGGCGATGAGGATCTGGCAGTGGACGGCCGCATCATGGACGGTATGCTGTCCGAGCATATGTGTCAGGGCTGGCTGGAGGGTTATCTGCTCACCGGCCGTCACGGCTTCTTCAACAGCTACGAGGCCTTCATCCGCATCGTGGACTCCATGGCCTCCCAGCACGCCAAGTGGCTCAAGATCACCCGCGACCTGCACTGGCGCGAGGAGATCGCCTCTCTGAACTATGTGCTGAGTTCCAACGTGTGGCAGCAGGATCACAACGGCTACACCCATCAGGACCCCGGCTTTTTGGATCATCTGGCCAACAAAAAGGCCGACGTGGTGCGGCTGTATCTGCCCCCCGATGCCAACTGCCTGCTGTCCTGCTTTGATCACTGTGTCCGCAGCAAGAATTATATCAACGTGATGGTGGCATCCAAGCATCCCCGTCCCCAGTGGCTGACCATGGAGCAGGCCGTCAAGCACTGCACCCAGGGCATCGGCATCTGGCAGTGGGCTTCCAATGATGAAGGCCAGGAGCCCGATGTGATCATGGCCTGCTGCGGCGATGCGCCCACCCTGGAGACACTGGCTGCCGTCACCATCCTGCGGGAGTATCTGCCCGAAATTAAGATCCGTGTGGTCAACGTGGTGGATCTGATGAAGCTGCAGTCCGAGCACGATCATCCCCACGGCCTCAGCGATGTGGATTACGACAGCCTGTTTACCAAGGATAAGCCCATCGTCTTTGCCTTCCACGGCTATCCCAAGCTGATCCATGAGCTGACCTCTCACCGCAGCAACAAGAACCTGCACGTCCGCGGTTATATGGAAGAGGGCACCATCACCACGCCCTTTGATATGCGGGTGCAGAACCACATCGACCGCTTCCATCTGGTGATGGATGTGATCAAGAACCTGCCCCAGCTGGGCAACCGGGGCGCATATCTGCTGCAGATGATGCGCGACAAGCTGGTGGAGCACAAGCAGTATATTGCCGAATACGGTCAGGATCTGCCCGAGATCCGCGACTGGAAGTGGCAGAAGTAAATCTTTGTTCGCCGGAGCCTTCGCGCTCCGGCGATTTTTTCTTGTGTTTTTCTTCAAATATGATACAATTATTTTATATAAGGAGGGGTGCGTATGCTGTTTGTAGCCGATATCGGCAATACCGTCATTAAAGTGGGCGTTTACGACAAGGATGTGCTGAAATGTACCGCAAGACTGTCCTCAGCGGGCAACCGCAGCAGCGACGAATACGCCGTCACCCTTCAGGCCATTTTGCAAATGAATGGTGTGGATGGGCGCAAGATCCGGGGCGCGGTGATTGCCTCGGTGGTAAAACCCCTCAGCCCTGTGTTTGGCGGTGCGGTGGAAAAGCTCTGCGGCATCAAGCCGCTGTTTATGGGGCCGGGCGTGCGTACTGGTCTGAATATCAAAATTGAACGCCCCTCCGAGCTGGGCGCGGATATCGCCGCCGGCTGTGTGGGAGCGCTGTCCAAATACCAGCCGCCCTTCGTGGTGATGGGACTGGAGGATGCCACCACCCTGACCCTCATTGATCGGGAAGCCCGTCTTTGCGGTGTGCTGATCTGCCCCGGTGCCTTTGCGGGCATCCAGTCCCTTTCCCGGATGGCTGCCGAGCTGCCGGTGATCGCCCTGGAGCCGCCCAAGGCTCTGCTGGGCAAGAATACGGTGGATTCCATGAACAACGGCGCGGTCTACGGCGCTGCCGCCATGGTGGAAGGCCTGGTGGAGCGGCTGCGGGAGTTTTCCGGCGAAGATCAGCTGCCGGTGATCGCTACCGGAACGCTGTGCGATATCATTCTGCCCCAGTGCAGGATACAGGCCCGGCAGGAACCCGATCTGGTGCTGCAGGGGCTGAAAAAGGTCTATGAACTGAACACCAAACGATAAAAAGAGCCCCGACGGAATCCGTCGGGGCCTTGCTTATTTCTTTCCCAGATCGCCGCTGGCGCCTGCCGCCGTAATGACAGCCTCCATCACTGCGCCACGGAAGGCACGGTTTTCCAGCGCCCGCACGCCCTGGATGGTGCTGCCGCCGGGGGAGCATACCGCATCCTTGAGCGCACCGGGATGGGTGCCGCTTTCCAGCGCCAGCTGTGCCGCACCGGCGACGGCTGCGGCAGCGTATTTCAGCGCCTTTGCCCGGGGAATGCCGCAGGCCACAGCGCCGTCGGCCAGTGCCTCCATATATAAATCGGTAAATGCCGGACTGCAGCCGCACAATGCCGAACCAGCGTCCATCAGATGCTCTTCCAGCGGGTCAACGATACCGGCAGGGGAGAGGGCCTCTACCAGCTGATGCTCCTGCTCAGCCGACAGCAGGGCATTTTTGCAGTACATGATCACGCCGCAGCCGATACCCACCGGCGTGTTGGGCATGATGCGCATCACCGGCAGGCCGCCGCCCGCCAGTTCCTCGATCTGCACTGCCGTCAGCCCGGCCGCCATGCTGACCAGCACCGGCTTGTGCTGCTGCAAAAGGGGCTGCAGCTCGGTCAGCAATGCTGCCATGCCCTGGGGCTTGACTCCCAGAAAGACAAAGGCACATTCCTGCACCACCTGCCGGGCATCACCCACGGCGCAGCCAAGTTCATGGGCCAGTGCCAGTGCCTTTTCCGGGCTGCGGTTGCACAGCAGAAGTTTCTGGCCGCCGACGCTGCGGCAAACGGCTTTTGCCACGGCACCTCCCATATTGCCCGTGCCAATAAAACCAAAGGTATCTTTCATAAAGGAGTCCCTCCCGGTGATTTTTTCTTATTATAACAAATTCGGGAGCTCCATACAAGCTTCTTGCAATTACGGGCCGAATGGGGTACAATTAATTTAAAATTTTGAATTGTTTTGAACAAAGGAGTGCAGCCTATGGATCAGAGGACGTTGGCCTTTATCAATCTTTACGCAGTGCTGGGCACGTTGCCCGAGCTGTGCCGCCTGAGCCCTCAGGCACAAGCCTATATCCGCAATCAGAATGTGCGGCTGGGCATTGCTGTCAAGGGCGGCCCTGCCGCCACGCTGGTGTTTGAAAACAGCACCTGCCGGCTGGAGCCCGGTGCGGACAATTGCACCATCAAACTGCCCTTTTCCTCGCCGGAAAAGTTCAACGGCATGATCGACGGCACAGTGACCCCCATTCCCACCAAGGGATTTACCAAGATTGGTTTTCTCACCGGCAATTTTATCAAGCTCACCGACCTGCTGACCCGCTATCTGCGGGCAAGCGAGGAAGATCTGGCCAATGAGCAGTTCTTTGAAACCTCCACCCGCCTGATGTTCCACCTGATCGTGGAGGCCATTGCCCAGATCGGCAACGAGGATCCGGTGGGACAGGTTTCTGCCTCTTATATTGTAGACGGAAAGATCCAACTGTCCATCAAGGACGGCCCCTGCGCCCATATTACGGCGGAACATCACAAGCTTACCGCCGTGCAGGCCGACTGTGAGGACAGCCTGTCCCTGATGGAGTTTGCCGACATGAAGCTGGCCCGGGCGCTGTTTGACGGCAAGGTCAACGCCGTGGCCTGTGTGGGCACCGGACAGGTGCGGCTGGAGGGCATGATCAGCCAGCTGGACAATGTGAACCGCATCCTTGACCGGGTTGCCCTGTATTTAGCCTGAGGAGGTGGCTTATGCATCCCATTTATGACCATTCCAAGAGCCGGGAGCAGTATCTCCGGGCATCCAAAGTGATCCCTTCGGGCGTATACGGCCATTTGGGCCCCGCCGAGGGCTGCTTTATCCCCGTCAGCGCCTATCCCCAGTTTTCCGAAAAGGCCAAAGGCCCTTATTTCTGGGACATCGACGGCAATCGCTACATTGACTATATGTGCGCTTACGGCCCCAATATTCTGGGCTATAACGATCCCGACGTGGATGAAGCCGCCGCAAAGCAGCGGGAAAAGGGCGACTGCATCACCGCACCCTCTACCGTGATGATCGACTTTGCCGAGCTGCTGGTGGATACAGTAGCCAGCGCCGACTGGGCATTTTTTGCCAAAAACGGAAACGACGTGACCTCCATCGCCATCCGGGCAGCGCGCACGCATACCCACCGGAAGAAGATCGTCTTTTTCAAGGGCTATTATCACGGAATTTCTCCCTGGTGTCAGAAGATCGACTACGCCGGTGTTCTGGAAGAGGAAGTCTGCAACAATCTTTATGTGGACTGGAATGATTTTGAACAGCTGGAGCTGGTGTTCGAAGAGCACAAGCACGAGATCGCCGCCGTCATCGGTCAGCCCTATATGCACGGCAATTTCATGGACAACCAGCTGCCCGAACAGGATTTCTGGCAGAAAGTGCGCAAGCTGTGTGACGATGAAGGCACTGTGCTGATCATCGACGATGTGCGCGCCGGCTTCCGTCTGGATCTCAAGGGCAGCGACCATTATTTCGGCTTCAAGGCCGACCTGATCTGTTTCTGCAAGGCACTGGCCAACGGCTACAACGTTTCGGCGCTGTGCGGACAGGAGCATATGAAGAATGCCGTGTCCGCCCTGAGTGTCACCGGCTCCTACTGGCTGTCTGCCGTGCCCTTTGCCGCCGGCATTGCCTGCATTGAAAAACTCAAGCGGCTGGATGCACCCAAACTGCTGATCGACAAGGGAATCGCCCTTACCGACGGCCTGAAGGCCGAGGCAGGGAAGTACGGCTACGACCTGCGGGTCAGCGGTGTGCCGTCGCTGTTCTACCTGCGGCTGGCCGACGATCCCAGCCTGCGCCTGCACCAGGCCTGGGTGGCAGAGTGCCAGAAACGAGGTGTCTATTTCACCAACCATCACAACCATTTCATCAACGCAGCCCTCAGTGACGAGGACATTCGGGAGACCATCGAGATCGCCGGCGAAGCCTTTGCGGCGCTGCGGCAGCAGGGGAGATAAGGTATGATTGATTTTCCTGCTATGATCCTTTATCTGGCGGCTACCGCCTTTACGCCCGGCCCCAATAATCTGATGTGTATGTATCTGGGTGCCAATTACGGACTGAAAGGCAGCCGGAAGTTTATCGTTGCCAGCATGGGCTCGGTGTTCGTCAAGGCGCTGCTGTGCGGTCTGCTGAATGTGGCACTGGCGGCAGTGATCCCGTCGGTGGTGCCGGTGCTCAAGTGGGCAGGTGCAGCCTATATGCTCTATCTGGCCTGGACCATGCTGAAAAGCGGCATGAAAAAAGAAGAAGCTGCCGAAAAACAGGGAGAATCCACCTATTCTGCCGGAATTTTGCTGCAGATCCTCAATATGAAGAGTTGGGTGTCGGCGCTCAGCCTGTTTTCGGTGTATGTGGTGCCTTATACCACGGCACTGTGGGCCATTTTCGCCGGGTCGGGTATCATGCTGAGCCTGCTCATCGCCGCATCTCTCAGCTGGTGCCTGTTCGGACGCGCCATCAAAAATGTTTATAATCAGTACAAATTGCCGCTGAGCATCGTTATGGCGCTGTCGCTGGTATACTGCGCCGTTACCGCCGTGCTTTGATGCGACAAAAATTACCAAACATATTCCTTTGGCGACAGCTCACACTATGGTCGTAAACTCAATGAAAAGGAGATAACGACTATGTCCAGTAATAACAAGTATGTGGAACCCAACGCCAAGGAAGCCATGAAGCAGTTCAAGATGGAAACCGCCCGCGAGGTCGGCGTCAATCTGAAGGAAGGCTATAACGGCGACCTGACCTCCAAGCAGGCCGGCTCCATCGGCGGCGAAATGGTCCGCAAGATGATCAAGAAGTACGAAGAGAACCTGTAAAAGGGAAGAAGGACGCGCGCCCAGCCGGGCGCGCGCTTTCTCTTAAAATTTACAAAAATCGGAAACAAAAAGTTTTTTGAGATTTTTCGAAAATTTTCGTTGACAAACGGCAATCCTTGTGCTAATATAAATCTCGCCCGCTGATGAGGCGAGCACGAATGGCCGAGTAGTTCAGTTGGTTAGAACGCTAGCCTGTCACGCTAGAGGTCGAGGGTTCGAGCCCCTTCTCGGTCGCCATTCGCTGCTATAGCTCAGATGGTAGAGCGCGTCATTGGTAATGACGAGGTCGGCAGTTCAAATCTGCCTAGCAGCTCCACAAACCCGCATCGAAAGATGCGGGTTTTTGTTTTGTGTCCCAGAATTTGGACTGCCGACCTCCCATCCATTTGTCGGCAGCCCGGCTGGCGGTCGCGTAAGCGGCAGGACAGCCGGCAGTTCAAATCTGACTAGCAGCTCCACAAACCCGCATCGAAAGATGCGGGTTTTTGTTTTGTGTCCCGGGATTTGGACTGCCGACCTCCCATTCATTTGTCGGCAGCCCGAATCATTGCGCGCAGAAGATTGTTTTCGCAAAAGGAAAATTGTCTGGAGTGGGCTCAAAATTGTAAACGAATTTGCGAAAGTTGGAAATTTTTCTGTAAAAATCGTGAATTAAGCCGAGAGGCAGCGGTCTTTTTTACGGAAAATTTCGTCAATGTGTCGAAATTTCAATCAGAAGGGCATATGGTTAGGTTTACTTCTTGAATTTCTTTTGAAATTATGCTATCCTTACTACCGTATCGTTGTGTAGTCTGTCTAATTTTGAATGGGGTCAAAATAGCGGCCGAAAACGATGCCAATTTTACGAAAATCAAATTTTTGATTTAATTTTATGAAAAGGAGAAACCCAACCCATGTGCAAGAAACTGATTGCTCTGCTGATGGCTGTTATGATGCTGCTGTCTGTGGCTGCTGCCTGCGGTAAGACTGATGCCCCCGCTGACAACGGCAACAACAACGCTTCCGGCGAAAACACCAGCACCAACACCAACACCACCACTCCCGACAACACCGCTGACGCCGGTAAGGTCTACAAGACCTACCTGACCTCCGAAGTTGCTTCTCTGAACTTCCTGGACAATGTCGACGGCAACGCCAACACTCCCTCTGCTTACGCTATGTCTCAGATGTGGAAGATGTATCCCAACGAGGATGGCACCAACTACATCTGGATTGACGATCTGGCTGTGGGCGATCCCATCCAGGTTGACGACTACAACTGGCAGATCAAGCTGCGTGAAGGCGCTACCTGGCAGAACGGCGATCCCATCAACGCCGACACCTGGATGTTCACCTTTGAGCAGCAGCTGAATCCCAAGCTGCAGATGCGTATGGCCACCTTCCTGTACGACAACACCTTCACCATCGTCAACGGTGAGGAGTATCTGATGCAGGGCACCGAGGGCTATCCCGCTGAGGTCAAGTGGGAAGATGTCGGTATCAAGAAGATCGATGATTATACCATCCAGGTCACCACTACCGATACCGGCTACACCGCCACCGACATTAAGAAGCACTTCGACAACCGTAACCTGGTGCCCGTCCATCAGGGCATGTGGGAAGAGTGCCTGAGCGCTGACGGTCTGACCACCTCCTACGGTTCCGACCTGGAGCACTTCGTCGGCTGCGGCCCCTACATCTTCGATACCTGGGAGTATGACTCCATCCAGATCTACAAGAAGAACGAGGCTCACTGGAACGCCGATCGTTACAACTTCGACACCATCGAAGTCCGTATCGTTCCCGAAATGAACGCTCGCGTCGAGCTGTTCGAGCAGGGCGAGATCTTCACCCTGTCTCCCGATGCCAACACCATCGAGAGCTACATCGATGACCCCCGTATGACCTCTTACGGTTCTACCTCCGTCACTCACATCGACATCAACTGCAAGAACCCCAACAACCCCATTTCCGGTTCTGTCAACTATCGTAAGGCCATCTATCACTCCATCGACCGTGAACTGGCTGCCGCTTCCATCTTCGGCCACATGGAGCCCGCCGGTGTTTATGTCAACACCCAGGCTGGTATGCTGTCTGAGTCCGCTCTGACCTATCGTGAGTCCGAGTACGGCCAGGCTGTCACTGATATGGTCGAGTCTTGGGGTCCCTACGGCTACAACCCCGAGATGGCTCTGGATTACCTGAACAAGGCTATTACTGAGTGCGGTGTTACCGAGGCTCAGCTGCCCATCAAGGTCAAGTACTGCATCGACGAAGGCGACACCTCCTGGAAGGCTCTGGGCGAGTACCTGATGGAGCAGTGGCCCACCATCTTCGAAGGCAAGATGGAGCTGGAGATCGTTCCCTACGCTGGTATGTCTGCCACCGACTTCAAGGCCACCGGCGATGACAAGTGGGACCTGTCCCCCAACGATTGGGCTCGTTCCATGTCCCGTACCTATCCTCATACCTGCTTCTACTACTATCTGGAATCCTACTCTGGCCGTCCCAACAACTACGTCGTTCCCGAGTTTGACGCTCAGTTCGAGGTTTGCGAAGCTGCCAAGATGGGCGACTACGACAACCTGCTGAAGGAGACCCAGAAGCTGGAAGAGCTGTATCTGGAGTACGTCATCCATGTTCCCATGTGCCAGTCTGTCAACTACGAGCTGTTTGCCGATCAGATCGTCCTGCCCGTTAAGACTTACATCCCCGGCTTCGGTTGGGGCGGCATCTTCGGCGACCTGGCTGAATAATTATCCTCTTAATCTCTAAGCAACAAATCGCATCCCCGGAGGATGTGCTGCCTTTGGGCGGCACATCCTCCTCATACAAAAGTTTACTTACTCTGTCGGAATGCTTGTAAGCTGATCCTTGCTTTCTGAAGGAAAAGGAGAATGTAATGAGATACGTACTTCAGCGAGTCGGCGCAATGCTGATAACCCTGTTCTTCGTTATGTCGTTGTCTTTCATGGTTATCCGCCTGATGCCGATGAGCTTGTTTGAGAACCCTGAGGTCCCCAAGGAGATCCAGGAAAAACTGGAGGATAAGTTCCATCTGAACGATCCTCTGCCCGTTCAGTACTTCTATTTTATGGAAGGCATCATCACCGGTCTGGACTTCGGTATTTCCGTTAAGCTCCGTCCCGGTCTGGATGTCTGGGGCATCATTGTGAGCCGTCTGCCGCCCACGATGCTCATCAACTTCATTTCGCTGTTTATTTCGATTCCGCTGGGTCTGATGTTTGGTATCGTCGCTGCTCTGAAGCGTAATACCTGGATCGACACGGTGATTTCCGTTTTCGTTATTCTGTTTATTTCGGTTCCCTCTTTCGTTTTCGCATCCCTGCTGCAGTATGTTCTGACCTTTATTTTCCCCATCTTCCCCACGCTGTATGAATCTACTGCCACCACCTTTGCTCAGATGATGCACTCTCTGACTCTGCCCATCGTGGCTCTGTCTCTGAGCCCCATCGCTACTCTGACCCGTTACCTGCGTGGTGAGCTGATCGAAAACATTTCTTCCGAGTACATCCTGCTGGCTCGCACGAAGGGTCTGACTCGCGCTCAGGCTATTGTGCGTCATGCCTTCCGGAACTCTATGATGCCCATCACCAGCACTCTGGTCTCCCTGATCACCGGTATCATGGGCGGCTCTCTGGTCGTTGAGAGCATGTTCGCAATTCCCGGTACCGGCGGTATGCTGGTTAAGTCCATTTTCGCGGGCGACCACTTCTTGACTGTTGCGATTCTGATCTTCTATTCTGCGATCTCCCTGACCACGATCCTGGTGGTTGACCTGTCCTACAGTCTGATCGATCCCCGTGTACGAGTCGGAGGTGGCAAATAATGATGTACGACAGAAACAATCTGCCTGAAGAGCTGCTGAATCTGCCCGATTCTGCTTTCGAGTCTCTGCATCAGGAAGACATTCGCGACGAAAAGTTCCAGACTAAGCCCATCGGCTTCTTCAAGGACGCTATGATCCGTCTGGCTCACAGCAAGGTCTCCATGCTGTCCGTGGCCGTCATCGCGATCATCATCGTGCTGGCTCTGATCGTCCCCAACGTTACCGGCTATTCTTATACCGAGCAGAATATTGCTCTGAAGAACCTGCCTCCCAAAATCCCCGTGCTGTGCGATATGGGTATCGCTGACGGCGCCCGTGTTCTGGAAAAGCGTAAGGTGGAGTCTCTGACCGACACCAGCCGCTATCCCGAAGGCTCCATCATCGAGATCGTCAACGAGTACGAGCTGAAGGGCACTCCCATGTGCGACGTTAAGGTTGACGCCTACATTTACGCCGGCGCCGATGCTGATGAGTATCACTGGTTCGGTACCGACTATCTGGGCCGTGACCTGATGACCCGTCTGTTCCAGGGTACCCGAATCTCCCTGCTGATCGCTTTCTTCTCTGTTATCACCAACTGCATCATCGGTGTCGTCTACGGTGCTATCGCCGGTTACTACGGCGGCAAGGTAGATATGATCCTGACCCACGTGGCCGAGATTCTGGACGGTATGCCCTACACCGTCGTTGCCATTCTGTTCATGATCCTGTTCGGCGCTGGTATGCTGTCCATTATTCTGGCACTGTGTATCACCGGCTGGATCGGCACCTCTCGTCTGATCCGTTCTCAGTTCTACCGTTATAAGGGTCGTGAGTACGTTCTGGCTGCCCGTACCCTGGGCGTGCCCGATATGACTCTGATCTTCCGCCACATCCTGCCCAACTGCGTTGGCCCCCTGATCACTCGTACCATGATCGCCATCCCCGGCGCTATCTTCTCCGAGTCCTTCCTGGCCTTCCTGGGTCTGGGTATCAAGGCTCCCAACCCCTCTATCGGTGTTCTGTTGTCCAACGGTCAGGACGTTCTGCTGCAGTACCCCTATCAGGTGTTCTTCCCCGCAGTTCTGATCTCGCTGCTGATGATCGCCTTCAACCTGTTCTCTAACGGTCTGCGCGATGCGCTCGACCCCACCAAGCGCGGAGAGGAGTAATCAACTATGGCTGCTGAAAACATGAATAAAGAAGTTGTCTTGTCGGTCAAGGATCTGCGCATCAACTTCCGTGCTTACGGCGGTCTGGTCCAGGCTGTCCGCGGTATCAGCTTTGATCTGCATCGCGGTGAGACCCTGGCCATCGTCGGCGAGTCCGGCTCCGGCAAATCTGTTAGTATTCGAGCCATCATGGGCATTCTGGCCAACAACGCCATTATCGCCGAAGGCTCCATTATGTACGACGGCATGGATCTGACCAAGCTGACCGAAGACCAGTTCCACGAGATCCGTGGTAACCGCATCGGTCTGATCTTCCAGGATCCCCTGTCCGCTCTGAACCCCATCATGAAGATCGGTAACCAGATTACCGAGTCTCTGCGCCTGAACCGTCACATGAAGAAGGATGAGGCCAAGAAGGTGGCTCTGGAGCTGATGAAGTCCGTCGGTATCCCCCACGCTGAGAAGCGTTTTGACCAGTACCCCTTCCAGTTCTCCGGCGGTATGCGTCAGCGTATCGTTATCGCCATCGCTCTGGCCGGCGACCCCGAGATCCTGATCTGCGACGAGCCCACCACCGCTCTGGACGTTACCGTTCAGGCTAAGATTCTGGAGCTGATCAACCAGATCAAGAAGGAGCGCAACCTGTCCGTCATCTTCATTACCCATGACCTGGGCGTTGTCGCCAACATGGCTGACCGCGTCAACGTCATGTACGCCGGTAAGGTTGTCGAGACCGGTACTGCCGAAGAAATCTTCTTCGAGCCTGCTCATCCCTATACCTGGGCTCTGCTGAACTCCATGCCCGATCTGCACACCAAGGATCGTCTGGAAGCCATCCCCGGTACTCCTCCCAACATGATCTATCCTCCCAAGGGCGACGCCTTTGCTGCGCGTAATGCTTACGCCATGAAGATCGATTATGAGATGGAGCCCCCCATGTTCAAGATCACTGACACCCATGCTGCGGCTACCTGGCTGCTGCATCCCAAGGCTGCCAAGAACGGCATTGAGATGCCTGCCGGCCTGAAGGCCCGTATTGAGCGTATGAAAAGGAGTGGAGCGTTAAATGGCTGATTCTCAGTATATTTTGGAAGTAAATAACCTCTGCCAGCACTTCTCCTCCGGCCGCGGCAAGAAAAAGCTGACTGTCAAGGCTGTTGACGACGTCACCTTCGGCGTCCGTCCTGCTGAGACCTTCGGTCTGGTTGGTGAGTCCGGCTGCGGTAAGACCACTACCGGTCGTACCATTATCCGTCTGTATGATCCCACCGGCGGCGAGGTTCTGTTCAATGGCCGCGACATCGCCGGTAAGATGAACGCTGACCTGCGCAAGTATCTGACCGATAACATCGCCATGATCTTCCAGGATCCCATCGAGTCCCTGAACCCCAAGATGACCATCGAAGAGATCATCGGTGAGGGCCTGACCGTCCGCGGTATGAAGGACAAGGCTGAGATCCGCAAGCTGGTCGTGGAAATGCTGCGCAAGGTCGGTCTGGTCGAAGAGCACGCCACCCGTTATCCCCACGAGTTCTCCGGCGGTCAGCGTCAGCGTATCGGTATTGCCCGTGCAATTATCGTCAAGCCCAAGCTGATCATCGCCGACGAGCCCGTCTCCGCTCTGGACGTTTCCGTCCAGGCTCAGGTCATCAACCTGATGAACGACTTGAAGGAAGAAATGGGTCTGACCATTCTGTTCATCGCCCATAACCTGTCCGTCGTTAAGTATTTCTCTGACCGCATCGGTGTTATGTACTTTGGTCACCTGGTAGAGGTCGCCAACGGCGAAGACCTGTACAAGAACCCCCTGCATCCCTACACCAAGGCTCTGCTGTCTGCCATTCCCGAGCCCAACCCCATTACCGAGCGCCAGCGCGTTCGTGTGGACTATGTGCCCGATCGTGATCATGACTACAGCAACGAAAAGCCCTCTATGGTGGAGGTCGAACCCGAGCACTTTGTCTATTGCTCTCCCTCTGAGCTGGCCAAGTATCGGGAGCAGATCGCAGCCAATGCTTGATCTGCTGTTAAAAAACGGCTTAATCTGTGATGGATCCGGAACGTCGCCCTTCGTGGGCGACGTTTCCATTAGGGACGGAAAAATCGTGGAGGTCGCCCCCTCCATCACCGAAGAAGCCCGGGAAGTGGTGGATGTTTCCGGCCTGGTGGTAGCACCGGCCTTCATCGACAGCCATTCCCATTCCGACGCCTGGTTCATCAAGGACAGTCGCTGTGAAGCCAAGCTCTACCAGGGCGTAGCGACCGAGATCGTGGGCCAGTGCGGTTCTTCCTGTTTTCCCCGCAGCGTCAGTCAGGTAAACCGGGTGAAACGGGAAGAAGAAGCCGGAAAATTGACGCCTATGCAGGCCTATCAGGCTGGCACCTTTGCAAAACTGCGCAAAAAGCGGGGAGACAAGCCCATGTCCACCAATCTGGTGCAGTTGATCGGGCACAATGCCATCCGCAACGGCGTGGTGGGCCCGCTGGCACGTCCCGCCTGGGAGGATGAGATCAAAATTTCTCAGTTCCTGCTGGCGCAGGCCATCGAGCAGGGTGTCTGGGGTATGTCTCTGGGCCTGGGCTATGTGCCCGGCCTGTTTGCCGACAAGGCCGAGCTGGCGACGCTGATGGAAATGTGCTACATTGACGACGTGATCGTCACCGTGCATATGCGTGATGAGTGTGAGCACGTTTTTGAAGCGCTGGAAGAGATGATCGATCTGGCGAAGTTGACAAAAGTTCGTCTGCACATCTCTCATCTGAAGCTGGGCGACAAGTGTGTATGGGGAAAAGCCAAAGAGCTTTACAACCGCATCAAAGAGGCTTGCGCCCAGGGTGCACGCATCACCATGGACGTGTATCCCTACAACGCCTGCTCCACCGGTTTGTCCAGCCGACTGCCCGCCTGGGCGCTGGACGGCGGTGCAGAGAAGGCTACCAAGCTGCTGAAGACCCCCGGCGAAAAGCGGGATGCCGTTTTACAGCTGTTCCGGGAAAAGTATCCCAACCGTGAGGACGGTGACCGGCTGTATATCGTCGGCACCGGCGGCCGCTGTCCCGAGGTGGACGGCAAAACGGTGGGACAGCTCAGCGAGGAGTGGGGAATGCCCGTACCCGAAGCACTGCTGGAGACCCTGATCCGCACCGGCTGCCGTGATGACTCCATCATCTTTAATATGGATGAAGAGGATGTTCTGTGGCTGCTGGCTCAGGAAGACATTGTCATCGGTTCGGACGCTTCCTGCCGCCCCTTTGATCCTGCTGCCAGCGACGGCAAGCCCCATCCCCGTACCTACGGCACCTTCCCCCGATTCCTGCGCCTGTGCAGAGAAAAGGGCTTGTGCCCGGTGGAGAAGGCGGTGCGCCGCATCACCCAGCTGCCGGCTGAAATCGTCGGTCTCACCGACCGGGGTGCCCTCAAGCCGGGCATGGTAGCCGACGTGACGGTATTCAATTATGATACCATCACCGATACTGCCACCTTTGACGATCCGTTCCAGAAGCCCGTTGGCGTGGAGCACGTCATTATGAACGGCAAATTTGCCCTTCGGAACGGTGAACAAACCGAGGAACGACTGGGCGATTACCTGCTGAAACCTTATCTGTAATCATAAAAAGCTCGCGGAGAGATCCGCGAGCTTTTTGTTAAACTCTGCAAAAATCAATCGGTTTTTCGGTTATTTTGCATGAAAAAACGCGAAAAAGCATTTGTATAGAGGGCATATTGACTTTCTTTGGAAATTGCGGTATAATAATTGCAAATTATGGACAATTTCTGGGAACGCAAAGGGACTGGTATCACCCGGCAGTTCTGGGAAGTGTATCATAATTTGCGTGTCCATGAATGACAAAACGCATTTAATTGTTGAAAGGAGAAACCCCTGTATGAGCAAGAAACTGATCGCTCTGTTGATGGCTGCCATGATGGTGCTGTCTGTCGCCGCTGCCTGCGGTAAGACCGACGCTCCCGCCAATGACAACACCAACACTACCCCCGACAACTCCAGCAACACCACTACCACCACCCCCAGCGACACCACTACCACCCCCACCGATACCACCGAGCCCGAGGGCAAGGTCTATAAGACCTACCTGGCTTCCGAAGTCGCCTCTCTGAACTTCATCGACAACGTTGACTCCAACGCTGCCACTCCCGCTGGTTACGCTATGTCCCAGCTGTGGAAGATGTATCCCAGCGAGACCGGCACCAACTACATCTGGATGGACGACCTGGCTGTCGGCGATCCCATTCAGGTGGACGACTACAACTGGCAGATCAAGCTGCGTGAAGGCGCTACCTGGCAGAACGGCGATCCCATCAACGCCGACACCTGGATGTTCACCTTCCAGCAGCGTCTGAACCCCAAGATGATGCCTCGTATGGCCTCCTTCCTGTACAACAACGTTGTCACCATCGTCAATGGTGAGAACTACCTGATGCAGGGCACTGACGGCTATCCCGCCACCGTGGCTTGGGAAGAAGTCGGTCTGAAGAAGGTTGACGATTACACCATCCAGATCACCACCACTGATACCGGTTACACCCCCACCGACATCAAGAAGCACTTTGATGGCCGTGACAACACCCCCGTCCATCAGGGTATGTGGGAAGAGTGCCTGAGCGCTGACGGTCTGACCACCTCCTACGGTTCCGACCTGGAGCACTTCGTCGGCTGCGGCCCCTACTTCTTCGAGTCCTGGGAGTATGACTCCATCCAGATCTACACCAAGAACCCCGATCACTGGAACGCTGACAAGTACAACTTCGACCGCGTCGAAGTCCGTATCGTTCCCGAAATGAACGCTCGCGTTGAGCTGTTCGAGAAGGGTGACATCTTCTCCCTGTCTCCCGATGCCAACACCATCGAGACCTATCTGGACGACCCCCGTATGACCACCTACGGCTCTCTGTCCGTCTACCACATCGACATCAACTGCAAGAACCCCACCAACCCCCTGTCCGGCAGTGTGAACTACCGTAAGGCTATCTACCACTCCATCGACCGCGTCATGGCTGCTGACTCCATCTTCGGCCATATGCTGCCCGTTGGTACCTACGTCAACGACCAGGCTGGTCTGCTGTCCGAGTCCGGTCTGACCTATCGTGAGTCTGAGTACGGCCAGGCTGTCACCGCTATGGTTGATTCCTGGGGTCCCTCCGGTTACAACCCCGAGATGGCTCTGGAGTACCTGGACAAGGCCATTGCTGAGTGCGGCGTCACTGCTGATCAGCTGCCCATCAAGGTCAAGTACTGCATCGACGAAGGCGACATCTCCTGGAAGGCTCTGGGCGAGTACATGATGGAAGAGTGGCCCGTCATCTTCGACGGCAAGATGGAACTGGAAATCATCCCCTACGCTGGTATGTCTGCTACCGACTTTAAGAAGACCGGCGACGATAAGTGGGATCTGTCTCCCAACGATTGGTCTCGTGGTATGTCCCGTACCTATCCTCATACCTGCTTCCTGTACTACACCTCCGGTTACTCTGGCCGTCCCAACAACTATCTGAGCGACGAGTTCGACGCACAGTACAACTACTGCGAAGAGATCAAGCTGGGCGACTATGACACCCTGCTGAAGGAAACTCAGAAGCTGGAAGAGATCTACCTGGATACCGTTATCCATGTACCCATCTGCCAGGCCATCAACTACGAGCTGTTCGTGGATCAGATCGAACTGCCCGTTAAGACTTACATCCCCGGCTTCGGTTGGGGCGCCATCTTCGGTGACATCGCTGAGTAATTTCGGCCTTTGTCTCTGAATGAACGGATAACTGAATCAAAGCCCGCGCCGAAAGGCGCGGGCTTTTTCTATTGCTCCAGCAATGCATCCGCCAAGGTGTTGGCAAAAATCTGTGCTGCCGCCAGCGCTTCCTCCAGCGTGTTGCCGCAGGCACCCACCTCCACCAGCATGGAGCCCGTCCGAACGTGCTGGTTAAAGCGGCTGGCGCGGATGGACATAGGGCGCATGATACCCGGATAGGTGCTGTTCAGCCGGGCATGCAGCTGAGCCTGAAAGGCCAGATTGTCCCGCCAGTGGTCGTGGGACAGCCCGCCTGCGTCGGTGCCGGTGACAAACATCAGCTGGGCAGTCTGCTGCCCGTCCACCTCTGCCGCCGTTTTGTAATAGGTGTTGCCGGTGGCAATGGCGTCCCGATGCACATCGATGACCAGCCGGATGGTGGGATACTGCGTCACATTGGCCTGAATATCTTTCAGCGCCCGGTTGTAGGAGCCGTTATAGGCTGGATAATCGTTGAGCGTCCGGCTGTGTACGGTGGAAATGCCCCGCTGGTTGAGAACATCACAAATTTCCTGCCCCACCCGCAGCATATTGGCGCTGCTGTCGGTGGTGCGGTATTCGCCGCTGGCGGCATAGGTGTGTCCGGGGCTTTGGGTATAGGCCTCGGTGCCGTGGGTGTGCATGATGAGCACCTGCACGCCCTCATCGCCCAGCACAACCGGACTGTCCTTTTGCAGCAGGGAAGTCATGTCGATGACATAATCGGTCTCATTTTTGAAATAAACCGTACCAGTGCCCTGATAATCGGAAGGACTGGGCGTAAAAACCGGCTGCTGTGGCTGCTCGATGGGAATGACCGGTGCGGCGGCAGCGGCACTTTCCGAAGCGGTGGGCAAAAAATCCACCAGCGGCAGGGGAAAGACGGCAGGCTCGTCCGAGGCAGGAAGGTCCACCGGTGGCTGCGCTGTAGGGAAAAACAACCGCAGCGCCAGCATAAGTCCCCCGCACAAAAGAAGCGCAGGCAGAGACGTGGGGCGGGGCTGTTTTTTTCTTGCCGGCATGACTGCACCTCCATGGGGAAATTTCTATCCCTATTCCTATTTCTTTTTGGCGGAAAGTATGCTATCTTAATAAAAATGAAACAAGAAAGAGGAGAAGATCATGCTGAAAGAACATGCGGAGCGTTTTTATCGGGAGGATCACTGCAACTGCGCAGAGGCTGTCCTGCTGGCCGCCAATGCAGAATATAATCTGGGCCTGACCGATGACCAGTGCAAGCTGGTGGGCGGTTTTGGCGGCGGTGTGGGCTGCGGCATCACCTGCGGCGCGCTGCTGGGTGCTGTGGCAGCGCTGGGTGCCAAAAAGATGGGCCGCCGTGCACAGGAGACCTATGGCTTCAACAAAGAGTGCGGCGATCTGGCGCGGGAATTTCAGGAAAAACTGGGGGATACCAACTGTTCGGTGCTGCGCAAGCTCCATGCTGACCAGACCAATCGCTGTCTGAAAACCGTACTGGCGGCCTGCGACGTGCTGGAAAGCCATATGGCGGCAGCTGAACAGGAATAAAGGGTCGCTCTAACATAGATATTGCTCCATTTCCGAGGCTGTCATGTGCCCCTGCAGCGCCAGATTGAGGGCGTAACCCAGTACCTTGGCACATTTGGCCACCTGTAGATCAATGTCCTTGGGAGCAACCAGCATCCCCGCATCGGGGGTGCTTTTTTCGTCCAGCTGCCCGTCGGGCATAAGTTCCATCGCCAGCGTTCGTGCCTCCACGACGGTAGGCACACCCAACGCGATCACTGGCACACCCATGGTTCGGGCGTTCAGCTCCTGCCGGGGATTGCAGGCGCCGCTGCCTGGGGCGATGCCGGTGTCCGACAGCTGAAAGGTGCGGCATAGCCGATCCAGTGAACGGGAAGTCATGGCATCCACAGCAACGATGGCAGAAGGCTCCACCCGTTGGGCAGCGCCCCGGAGGATCTCGGCAGTCTCTATGCCGGTGCTGCCCAAAACCCCTGCTGCCAGCGCGCACACCGGGCGCAGATGACCAAACTCTCCGGGCATGACTTCGATCAGATGGCGGGTGACCATCAGATGTTCCAGCGTCATAGGCCCCAGCGCATCGGGGGTCAGTGCCCGGTTCCCCAGTCCGGCAACCAGAACGGTGCCTTTGGTAGGCAGCATGGGCCGCAAAAGCTGAGCCAGCACGGTTGCCGAGCGAAAAATCCACTGGCTGTCCGACAGGGCTTCGGGCTCCATCTGGGCGGTGAGGTACTGCCCACGAGGTCTGCCAATGGCCTGCTCGCCCCGGCTGTCGGTGACGGTGATCCGGTGGATGGACAGGGGCGACTGCCGCCACTGGCGGCTTTCCACACCGGGCAAAGGCTGTCCGGAAAGGTCTTCCAGCCGCTCCAAAGCCAGATCGGTTCGCTTTTCAAACATAAAAAGCCCTCCAAATCGGAAATTTTTGTTAGTTTCCGCCGAAAGCAAAAAAATATGTAAATTTACACTTGCTTTTTTGCATAAGGAATGGTAAAATACCTTTGCTGTAAATTCGCTGTAAGGGAGGTCAGAGTCGTGCCCAACATTAAGTCTGCTAAGAAGCGTGTCCTGGTCAGCAAGGTCAACAACGCGATGAATCGCGCTGCTAAGACCGAGATGAAGACCATGATCAAGAAGTTTGAAGCTGCTGTCGTCGCCAACGAAGGCGTTGATGCCGCTTATAAGACTGCTATCAAGACCATCGATCAGGGTGTTGCCAAGGGTATCCTGCACAAGAACACCGCTGCTCGTAAGAAGAGCCAGCTCACCAAGAAGCTGAACGCTGCTCAGTAATCTCAAATAGCACAATGAAGCCGTTTCCCGGATGGGAAACGGCTTTTTTCGTGCAGGAACAAGCCCCCTCTTTCGAGGGGGCAGCGTGTTACTTGGTGAAATATTCGCGGATCTCAGCCAGCTTTTCGGGGATGCCGATGAACTGGGGACATTCGGCGGAGCAGGCACCGCAGCCCAGACACTTTTCGGCGTCCTTGTCCAAGCCGTCGGCCAGATAGTCCTCCTTGGCGGCCTGATACAGACCCCAGACTTTGGCCCGGTTATAGGCCTTGAAGTGCTGCTGGGGACGGATGCCCTGGGGACAGACATTGCAGTAGGCGCAGCCGCTGCAATACAGCTCGGACAGACCTTTCAGCTTGTCGTTGGTGGTCTTGTAGCCCTGGCGCTCCTCGGCGGTGACCGAAGCGGCGGCCTCGGCGATGGCAACGTTCTTTTCCACCATCTCGATGGACTGCATACCGGACAGAGCCAGAGAAACAGCATCGTAGCCCAGCACAAAGCGCAGCGCCAGCTCTTCGGCAGAGGCGGCGGGAGTGTCATACAGCTTGCGGAAGTCCTCGCCGCCGGCGGAGATCATGCCGCCTGCGATGGGGCCCATAACCATGATGCCCATGCCACGGTCGGCCAACTGAGCCATGACCTCTTCGTTGGACTGGTCGATCAGGTTGTACTGGCACAGCAGGGTGTCAAAAATGCCGTGGTTGGCGATGTCCACCATCACCCGGGGCGCATCGTGGAAGGAGAAGCTGATGTGACGGATCAGGCCTTCTTCCTTGGCCTTGAGCATATCCTTGTCCATCTCCATCTTCTTGGCGTGCTCAAACTTCTGGGCGTTGAGGGCGTGCATATGGTAGAAGTCCAGATAGTCGGTGTCCATCAGCTTGAGGGTGTGCTCCAGCTTGCGGCGAAAGTCACCGGGCTGCTGCACTTCAGAGGGAGGCAGCTTGGAGGAAAGATAGATCTTGTCGCGGAAATCATGGACAGCCTTGCCCACGATCCGCTGGTTGTCCCGGTTGGTATAGCCCCAGGCGGTGTCGAAGAAGTTGATGCCCAGCTCATAGGCGCGATGGATGATGGGGATGCACTTTTCGTCATCACAGCGCTTCTGGTCGCCTTCACCGATGGAGGGCAGTCGCATACAGCCAAAGCCCAGACGGGAAACCATGGGGCCGTTTTTGCCAAACTGCTTATATTGCATAGTCAAAACCTCACTTTTGGTTGATATTGCAACCATTATATCATGAAAATTTCAAAAAAGATACCCAAAACGAAAGAAATATGATACGATATAAGAACTCTCTATACAGGAGGAACTTATGAGCGAACTGTTCCGTGAACATTATGATAACGATGCCCTGCGGGCCATCCCGGTGCTGACCCTTGCCCATGTGGGTGACAGCGTCTACGAGCTGCTGGCACGGTCTGCCGTGGTGGCGAGAGGCGGACTCAAGGTAGTGGATGCCCACCGGCAGACGGTGGCGCTGGTTTCAGCGCCTGCACAGGCCAAGGCCATGGAGGCCATCCTGCCCGGTCTGACCGAGGCAGAGCACAGCTTTTTCACCCGGGGCCGCAACACCAAGCCCCATTCCACCCCCAAGCACTGCACCCTGCGGGAATATGCCTACGCCACCGGCCTGGAGTGCCTGTTCGGCGCCCTGTATCTCAAGGGCGACACCGAGCGGGTGCAGCAGCTGTGGCAGCAGGTGCTGGAGGTGCTGACATGAAAGGGCGTTTGGACAAGGTGCTTGCCACCTGCACGCTGATCTCCCGCACCGATGCCCAGGCTGCTCTCAAGGCCGGACGGGTGACGGTGGACGGCACTGCCGTCCGTGACGGCAAGATCAAGGTGGATTCCGATGCCCAGACCATCCTGCTGGACGGCAAACCGGTGGAGGGCGACGGCTTTGTGTATCTGATGCTTTACAAGCCGGTGGGCGTACTGTCGGCAACCGAAGATAAAAAGGGCGCCACCACCGCCATGGATCTGCTGCCCGAGGAATACCGCAAGGCCGCCCCCGGCGTGGTGGGTCGTCTGGATAAGGACGCCGAAGGGCTGCTGCTGCTGACCTCCAACGGGGAACTGAATCACCGGCTGACCTCCCCCAAGCGCCATGCGGACAAGCTGTACCGGGTGACGCTGGACATTCCCGCCACGGCAGAGGATGTGCAGGCCTTCCGGGAACCTATGGATCTGGGGGACTTCATCACGCAGCCCGCAGGACTGGAGCTGCTGGAGGACGGTCGGGTATGCATGGTCACCCTCCGGGAGGGCAAATTCCACCAGATCAAGCGGATGTTTGCCCATCAGGGCAAGACGGTACAGACCCTGAAACGACTTGCCATCGGCCCGCTGAAGCTGGACGAAACCCTGTCGGAAGGGCAATGGAGAAGTCTGGAAAAAGCCGAAATTCAGGAGCTTTTGACCATCGCTGACATGATGTAGAAAAAATCGACAAAAAATTTGAAAATTCTTGTTGAAAAAAACAACGGGATGAGTTAAAATAGACATAATCCAATGCGAGATTTTAGGAATATTACATAAAGGGTGATCATTATGGCAGCCAGACTGTTTCAGAGTATCCTGCTGGAGATCAAAAATAAGATTCCGTTTATTCTGGGCATCGTTGATGCTACCGGCAACATCATTTCCTGTACCGAGCTGCGCTTCATCGGCGAAAACGTAGAAGCCGCCGAGGAATTCTTCGCCAGCGGCATGGACGAGGGCGAGTGCGGCGGCTATACCTTCCGCAAGCTGGACGGTTATGACAACGGCGCTGAGTATGCCGTCTTTGCCGGTCAGAGCGGTGAGAATGCAGCCATTGCCTGCAATATCACTGCCGTTGCCATCAACAACAGCAAGTCGCTGTATGACGAAAAGCACGACAAGGCCACCTTTATCAAGAAGATCATTCTGGACAACATCCTGCCCGGCGACATTTACATCAAGTCCCGTGAGATGCAGTTCCAGAACGAGAGCAAGCGGGTGGTCTATCTGATCCATATGGAGCAGAAGCAGGACGTTGCTGTGGTGGAGATGCTGCATAAGATCTTCCCCGACCGTCAGCGTGACTTTGCCATCACCATCAACGAGACCGAGGTGGTGCTGGTGAAGGAACTGCGCACCAACGACGTGAAGGAGATCAACAAGTACGGCAAGCAGATCGACGCCGGCGTTTCCGAAGCCGGTATCGACCATGTGGTTGGTATCGGTTCGGTTGCCAACCAGCTGAAGGACATCGCCCGTTCCTTTAAGGAGGCACAGGTGGCGGTGGAGATCGGCCGCGTCTTTGACGAGAACATCACCATGATGAGCTATGAGAATCTGGGTATCGGCCGTCTGATCTATCAGCTGCCCACCACCCTGTGCGAGATGTTCCTGTCCGAGGTCTTCAAGAAGGGCTCGGTGGACTCTCTGGACGAGGAGACCCTGTTCACCATCCAGAAGTTCTTCGAGAACAATCTGAACGTTTCCGAGACCTCCAGAAAGCTGTTCGTCCACCGGAATACCCTGGTGTACCGTCTGGAAAAGATCAAGAAGCTCACCGGTCTGGATCTGCGGGAGTTTGACAATGCCATCGTTCTGAAGGTGGCGCTGATGGTCAAGCAGTATCTGCGTTCCAGAGAGAATTTTAACTAAATAACCGCTTTTTGGGCACAGGACATCCTGTGCCCATTTGCCCATGTCCGGGCATTGTAACGATTTTGTAAACATTTTGCTTTGACGATTGCAAAAGGAGAATCTATGCTCAAGCTTGAGGATGTATTCAAAACATATGAAAACGGCACCAAAGCGCTGAAAGGGGTCAATCTGACCATCGAGGACGGCGAGTTCGTCTTTGTGGTGGGGCCTTCGGGCAGCGGCAAGTCCACCATCATCAAGATGCTGACCGCCGAGGTGCGCCCCACCTCCGGCAAGGTGTCGGTAAACGGGTATGATATTGGAAGCATCAAGCAGCGGGAGATCCCTTATCTGCGCCGCACGGTTGGTGTGGTGTTCCAGGATTTCCGGCTGATCGAAAATAAATCGGTTTATGAAAATGTGGCCTTCGTGATGCGTGCCGTGGGCACTCCCCAGCGGCTGATCAAAAAACGGGTCACTTATGTACTGGATCTGGTGGGTGTGCTGCACAAGGCCCGAAGAAAGCCCTGTGAGCTTTCGGGCGGCGAGCAGCAGCGTGTTGCCATCGCCCGTGCGCTGGTGAACAACCCTGATGCCATCATTGCCGATGAGCCCACCGGCAATCTGGACCCTGCCCGCTCTCTGGAGCTGATGATGCTGCTGGAGAAGATCAACAGCATGGGCACCACCGTGGTGGTGGTCACCCACGCCCGGGAGATCGTGGATCAGTTTGCCAAGCGTGTGGTTGCCATCGACGGCGGCATGGTGGTCTCCGACCGGATGGGCGGCTATTATCAGCGGCCCGACCTGACCAAGCTCACCGAAGAGGCCGTCCAGCAGGCCACCTCCTCGGCACGCCGCCGGCAGGTCATCGCCCAGCAGCTGGGCGTCGCGGTAGATTCCGAAGCTGAGGAACAAGGAGAAGAAGTGCCTGCGCAGGAAGAAGTTCCCCAGCCTGTGGTGCAGGAGCAGCCCAAGGCTGCCCCCCGCCATCTGGAGGATTTCAGCATCGACGATCTGCTCCACTTCGGAGAGACATCCGATGAGGAGGTGCAGGCATGAGCAAGAAGAGCAGAAATCAGAGCAACCGCAAGGCCGGCTTTGCCTATTATGTGCGGGAGGGTCTGTCCTCGGTGTTCGTCCACGGCTTTACCAGCCTGGCTGCCATGCTGGTCATCGCCGCCTGTCTGATGATCACCGGCACCTTTGCGCTGGTGGCCTACAATTTGGATCTGCAGATCCGGGAACTGGAAGGTCAGAGTGAGATCGTGGTCTACATTGACGAAGCCGTCAGCCGGGACAACGCCCTGGAACTGGGCAAGAAGATCCGGGCGCTGGACAACGTGAAAACCGCTGAATTTGTCACAAAAGAGCAGCTGTTTGAGGATTATCTGGATTCGCTGGGCGAGGATGCCTATGTGATGGAAGAACTGCGGAACGACAACCCCCTCCGGGACAGCTATCAGATCACCATGGACGACGTGAGCCTCCACGCCGACACCGTCAAGGCACTGGAAAGCATCAACGGCGTTGCCGCCAGCTCCTCCATGCAGGAGGTGTCCGAGCGGCTGATCCAGATCCGTCAGGTGGTCAATCTGATCTCCTATACCATGGTGGCGCTGCTGGGCGGCGTCAGCGTGTTTATCATCGCCAACACCGTCAAGCTGGCCATGTTTGCCCGCAAGGAGGAGATCGCCATCATGAAGATGGTGGGCGCCACCAACCACTTTATCCGGGCACCCTTTGTGGTGGAGGGTATGTTCCTTGGCCTGAGCGCCGCCACTTTGGCCTTTTTCGTCCTGTGGGGCGTTTACGCCTATGTGTCCGCCCAGCTGGCCGAGGGTACCGCCATCCTGACCATGGTGGCCTTTGCCGCCGTGTGGAAGGAAGTGCTGGCCATCATGCTGGGCGCAGGTCTGCTGCTTGGCGTGGGCGGCAGTGTCATCACCATTCGTCGTTTCCTGAAGGTGTAAGCTTATGAAACAGAAAAAGACTGCATATGAGCGCAAAATGAACCGCAACCGCAAGATCGTTTCTGCCGTTGCCATTTTGTTGGCTGCCTTGATGATCGGCAGCGTGCTGCTGTCGGCGCTGCCCGTTTTCGCCATCACCAAAAGTGAGGTGGATGCGCTGAAGAACAAGGTCAATGAGGCCACCAGCAAGAAAAAAGAGCTGAAAAATCAGCTTTCGGCCATTTCGGGCGATATTTCTGCGCTGGAAAAGCAAATTGCTTTGCTGGACGGCCAGATCGAGGCCCAGGAGGACGAAATTGCCGCCCAGGAAGAACTGCTGGCACAGCTGGGACTGCACATCGAGGAAAAAACCATCGAGCTGGCTGACAGCGAGCAGGAGCAGGCCGACCAGTATGCCCGGATGAAGGAGCGTGTCCGGTACATGGCCGAGCACGGCAACAACAGCTATCTGTCCATTCTGCTGGCATCCGACAGCTTTGCCGACTTTCTCAACCGGTGGGAGATCGTTCAGCAGATCTCCGTCCGGGATGAAAAGCTCTTTGAACAGCTGAAGGCCATCCGGGACAAGGTGTCCCAGGAAAAGGCCGAGCTGGAGCAGGCACAGGCCGACGCCCAGGCCACTAAAGCGATGATGGACGCCAACATGGCTGAACTGGAAACCCAACGGCAGGCCAAAATCACCGCTCAGAAAAAGGCCGAAGATCAGAAGGCATCGGTGAACAAGGCCTATGCCGACATGATCGAAAAAGAAGAAGACCTGATGGAGGAGTACAAGAAGGCCGCTGCCAAGCTGGCATCCCAGAACACCTATGTGGGCGGCAAGTTCATGTGGCCTCTGCCCGCCGCCAACAATGTGATCACCTGCCCTTACGGTATGCGTAAGCATCCGGTCACCGGCAAACGCAAGCTGCACACCGGCATCGACCTGCGGGCCTCTACCGGCACCAAGGTGTATGCCGCCAACAGCGGTACCATCACCACCTCGGGCTACAGCTCTGCCTGGGGTAACTACATCATCATCAACCACGGCGGCGGCTACACCACCCTGTACGCCCATCTGAGCCGCCGGAACGTGTCCAAGGGCGCGAAAGTCAAGCAGGGCGACGTGATCGGCCTGTCGGGCAACACCGGCTACAGCACCGGCCCCCACCTGCATTTTGAGATCAACCAGAACGGAAGCTCCTACGATCCGCTGAAGGAGTTCAAGGGCTTCAATTACGTGTTCAAATAAGAGGTAACCATGAAGAAACATTCCGTACGCATTTCCACGGCGCTGATGCTCATGCTGCTGGCTGTGGTGTGCACCTTCAACATCACCTATTTTACCGCCACCGAATATTACAACAGTCGCCTGGACGAGCTGGAGGAGATGGAGACCCGCTACAGCAAGCTGAAGAGCGTGGCTGACATCGTGGACAAGTATTTCGTGGGCGAGTATGAGGAGGCAGACGCCATCGAGGTGGCGCTGGCCGGTTATGTGGCCGGTCTGAACGACGTTTGGTCGGCCTATTACACCGCCGAACAGACTGCTTCCATCGCGGAGGACGAGGCCAATCAGTATGTGGGCATCGGCGTGACCTACAGTACGGCTGCCGAAAGCCTGTATCAGATCACCGCCGTCACCCCCGGCGGCCCTGCCGATCTGGCAGGCATCCTGCCCGGTGACAAGCTGCTGACGGCTGCCGGCGTGGATGTGAACACCCTGGAAACCGGCGACGATCTGGCAGCTCTGGTCAAGGGCGAGATCGGCACCCAGGTGACCATCGTGGTGGAGCGCGCGGGCGAGCCCCTCACCTTCAATATCACCCGCGACGTGATCTACACCTACAGCGTTACCTCCCGGATGCTGGAAAACAACGTGGGCTATATCGCCATTGCCGACTTTGACAGCAACGTGGACGACGAGTTCCGGGAGCATCTGACCACCCTGCAGGAGCAGGGTGCCAAGGGCTTTATCTTTGACGTGCGCAACAATCCCGGCGGCTACGTCAGTGTCATGCACGAAATGCTGGACGGCCTGCTGCCTGAAGGCCCGGTCATCACCATGGTGGACAAGGCCGGGGAGGAAATGCCCCTGACCTCCGATGCCCATATGCTGGAGATGCCCATGGTGGTGCTCACCAACGAATATTCGGTGTCTGCCGCCGAGTTCTTTGCCGCTGCACTACAGGAGTATGATGTGGCCACCGTGGTGGGCACCAAGACCTCCGGCAAGGGCTATTCCCAGCAGACCTTCAAGCTGAACGACGGCTCCAGCGTCCACATTTCCACCACCCGCTACTACACCCCCAAGGGCAATAGCTTGGCTGAGACCGGCGTCACCCCCGACCTGGTGGTGGAGCTGCCTCTGGAGGATCTCAACCTGCTGCTCAGCGGCAAGCTGGCCGATGCCGACGACGAACAGCTGCAGAGCGCATTGAAGACCATGAACAGCCTGATCGCCGCCCTGCCGGTGGAGACCCCTGCCGAGGGGGAAACCACCGAAACCACCACCACCGAGACTCCCGCTGAATAAACCAATCTTTACCGCCATAAACTGAAAGCAAATGCTTGGGTTTATGGCGGTGATTTTTTATGTTTGGGGTATTGACCGTGTCGATGCAGGACACTTTGCCGGCAGGACAGCGGGCGGCGCTGCGTCTGCGCCCGGCAAAGGGGCTGGTCTGTGGGGAGGAACTCTTCCGCACGGCCATGTTTTGCCATGCAAAGGTGACCCTCTGTGCCGGATGGAGCGAAAAACGGCAGCAGAAGCGGGTAGGGGAGGCCCTTCTGCAGCTGCGGGCAAAAGGCTGCCGGCAGGTGGTGCTGCCACGGGAATGGCGGGAGGCGGCAAGGATGGCAGAGCTTACGCCGGTGGAAGAACGAACTGCACTGGAGGCCTGCGGCGCGCAGGCGGTGCTGGAGGCCTGTCGGGGACTGAGCCTTCCTGCGGGAGAGACCTGCCTTGCGGTGTACGGTGCACGGATCTCGCCACAGGCCTCCATGCAGCTGCTGACGCTGGCAAAAGCCCTGCGCACCCTGCGGATCTATGGAGAGGGCAACGAGCATTTGCGGAACCAGCTGTGGCGAGGCTGCGGCATCGTGGATCGGGGTCCTATGCCGGAAGGGGTGCCAGTGCTGGCATTGCTGCTGCAGGGCGGAAAACTGCAGGGAACGCCCCTTCTGACGGTGGATCTTTCCGACGGCAAAGGGGCGGGGGACGGTGCTTTTTGGACGCCCCGGCTGCTTCTGCCCCAGGGTGCCCGGGCAAAATTGCCCGAAGGCGCAGCTGAGGCGGCCTTTGGGGCGGCGCTGCTGCAGACGGGAGCCCTTCAGTCGCGGGAAATTCACGTTTCCCGGCTTGACATCCCTGCCCCCACACAATATAATAAGGAAATAGTGGAAAATTGTTTCTAATTTTAAAAAATCTTTGTAATACATTTAGGGGGACTTGCCATGCAAAAGCAATATAAACTGACCAAAGAGCGCCTGGAAGAACTGAAGGCCGAGCTGGAGCACCTGAAAACCGTCCGTGAGCACGAGGTTGCCGAGCTGATCAAAGAGGCCCGCGGTTTCGGCGACCTGTCCGAAAACAGCGAATACGACGAGGCGAAAAACGAGCAGGGCAAGCTCTATTCCCGTATCGCCGAGCTGGAAGCCATCATTCCCAATGCCATCATCATCGACGATCTGGCTGCCGGTGACAAGGGCGTGTCCATCGGCTCCACCGTTACCGTCCTGCGTCTGGACAACAACACCGAGATGGAGTTTGCGCTGGTTGGCTCTCAGGAGGCCAATCACAAGGCCAAGCCCATGCGCCTGTCCGATGAATCTCCCTTTGGCAAGGCCGTGATGGGCCATCACGAGGGGGACACCGTCACCGTGGAGGCTCCCGCAATGAGCTTCCAGCTGAAGATCCTGACCATTACCAGATAAAAAGAGGATAAGAATATGGAAGAAAACAGAGAAGTGCTGGCGGAAGCCACACAGGAGGAGCTCAACGAGCTTCTGCAGATCCGCCGCGACAAGCTGACCGCCCTGCGGGAAGCCGGTATGGATCCCTTCCAGCAGGTGCGTTTTGACCGCACCTCCAACAGCCAGGAGATCCTGAACAACTTTGAGCAGATGGAAAACCAGGAGGTCTCCATCGCCGGCCGTATCATGTCCAAGCGTGACATGGGCAAGGCCTCTTTCAGCCACATTCAGGATCAGCAGGGCAAGATCCAGATCTATGTGAAGATCGACGAGGTAGGCGCTGAGCAGTACGAGTGGTTCAAGAAGCTGGACATCGGCGATATCGTGGGTGTCAAGGGCATCGTGTTCCGTACCCGCCGGGGTGAGATCTCCGTCCAGGTGAAGGAATACACCCTGCTGAGCAAGAGCCTGCTGCCCCTGCCCGAAAAGTACCACGGTCTGAAGGATGTGGACACCCGCTACCGTCAGCGCTATGTGGATCTGATCGTCAACCCCGAGGTGCGCGACACCTTTATCAAGCGCTCCAAGGCCATTACCGCCATCCGCGGCTATTTTGACAATCTGGGCTATCTGGAAGTGGATACCCCCGTTCTGAATGCCGTTCAGGGCGGCGCTACCGCCCG
>JAGAVA010000106.1 GCA_017620505.1 Clostridia bacterium | reverse complement strand
CGTTGCGGCCCTCGTCGGGGGTGATGGTGGACTGAATATCGGCAGAAGTCAGCTTGGAGATCAGCATATTCAGCACGTGGGTGACCGTTGCATCACGGGTGGAACTTTCCACGTACTTGGTGTTCATCTGAGCACGCATCCGGTACTCGGTGAACAGGTCGCGCAGGGCCACGGCGTAGGGCAGATCCATGAACACGCAGGGTGCGGGAGTGGCCGTGGGGGGCACGGTGGACAGGCAGATCTGCTTCTTCTGGATGCCGACGCTGGCAGAGAAGGCGGCGTTGATGGCATGCTGGACCATCAGCTCGGGCATGACCTTCCATGCCTCGCGGGCGGTGGCGTTGGCGTTGTGCGCGCCGTCGATCTGCGCCATATCTGCCCAGGCGATGATCTTCTTGGATTCGCAGGCGTCAACAAAGGAACGAACCATGTTGACGTTGCGGTAAATGACATTGTACTGGGGGTCCTGATGACAGCCGTTGACGCCTTCCTCGGCGAACATGACGGCAACGTCGGGACCGGCAACGCCCGAAACGTAGGAGTGATAGTTGATGGGACGGCCAACCTCGTCCTCGATCATATCCAGAGCCTTGCGCTGGGCGCGAACCTGCTTGCGGGTGATGGGCACACCGCCGATGCCCTGGGGAGTACCCTCGATCAGACCGTCAAAGTGAGACTGACCGGCGGTACGAATGACCATGATGTGGTCGGCACCGTGGTGGGCGGCCATGCGCATACGGCGGATATCATCCTCGAAACGGCCGGAGGCAATTTCGGTGGTGATGGTGGGCATGGGCTGAGGATCAATGTTGTCAAAATAGTGGGCGGTCATCAGACCAACGCTGTCGCCCTCCATGTTGGCGGAGATGTCCCGGTACTGGAAGGGGCCCTGCTTCAGCTGTTCGGCAGGTGCGGGAGTGCGCCAGGTCCAGCCACGGCGGCGGGGATGATAATGCTCCAGATCCTTCAGGATCTCTTCTACGTCGATGCGCTCGTTCTTGTTCAGCTTGTAGTCAGACATTCTCTTCCCCTCCTTTAAAACAGCTTTTCGGCCTGGTCCCACAGCTCGCCGCGAGACAGGGCAACGCCGGCGTCACGGATGGACAGTCCGGTGGCCTTGGACAGACGATAGACCACATTGCCCACGCCGTGGGAGATCAGATTGTGGGCGATGGCCTGCTCCACCATGGGCTTGGCTTCCAGAGAGGAGAAGCCCATACGCAGCAGCACCGAACGCTCGATGGCGGGGCTGGTATTTTTATAGCCCAGCTCCAGCAGGGGATCCACCACCTGCTGTGCCAGCTGCCAGAAATAATTCTTCAGTTCTTCGTCGCTCATGCCCTTCAGATGGGCGCGGCGGCTCTCGAAATCATCTTGTCTTTTCATATTTTCACCTTTTCAAAAGAATGGTCATTCCGAGGAGCGCAGCGACGTGGGAATCCGCATATCCCCAAGGGAACGGATTGCCACGGACCGCAAGCGGTCCTCGCAATGACAGAATCGTCTTACATACCCAGATCCTTCAGGGTCTGGCGGACGAACTCCTCGGTACCGCGGGTCTCTTCCATCAGATAAGCCACTTCGGCATCGGTGAGGGGACGGCCCTGGGCGGCGGCAGCCTGACGCTTGATCAGGGAGCGGCGCAGACGGTTCAGATCCATGTCACGAGCCTTCAGCAGAGAGGGCTTGGCGGGGAAGATGATGTTTTCGCCGGGAACTTCCTCGGCGGGGTCGCCGAACTTCAGCTCGATGCCGTTCTTGCGGGCAAAAGCCAGCTGAGGCTGGATGTGCTTGCCGGCACCGGTGTACTCGGTCTCCTGGGCAACGATGATCTGGTCCTGATCCAGCTCCTGTGCCAGCGCAAAGGCAGCTGCCAGAGAGGTGTTGCCGGCGGGGCCCTTTTCCATACCCTCCAGGGTGGCCAGAGCCTCGGTGATGTAGAAGACTTCGCCCTGCTTGACGGTCACATAGCGATCCATGTAGCGCAGGGGACGGGCAGCCGAACGGGGCACGTCGCTGTGGTCGGGGTCGGTGGCATAGGGCACGCCGAAGCCGGTGTGGGCGGTGGTGAAGGACTTGCGGTTGAACTGATTGTCGGAGGCCATGGACAGGCCGGTCAGGTCAACCGATGCGGCAACGATCTGGGCGTTGCAGCCGGCCTTGCGCAGACCGCGGGCAGTACCGGTCAGGTTGCCGCCGCCGGCGTTGGCACAAACCACCACGTCGGGGTGCTTGCCAAAGCGATCCATAAACTGATGACCCAGCTCCCAGCCCAGGGTCTCCACGCCGGAGATGCCGAAGGCGGAGTACAGGGAGGCGTTGAAGTAACCGGTGTCTTCCAGCATCAGCAGGGTCTCATAGAACAGCTCGGGACCCACGGACAGCTGCAGCACTTCGGCGCCCAGCGCCTCGCACTTACGGGCCTTTTCCACGATTTCAGGCTGACCCATGCCCTTGGAGTCATAGCACTCCTGGACGATGATGCACTTCAGACCCTGCATGGCGGCCTGAGAGGCCACAGCAGCGCCGTAGTTGCCGGAAGTGGCAGCCACAACGCCCTTGTAGCCCATCTTCTTGGCATGATACACCGAGGCGGCAGCGCGGCGCTCCTTGAAGGAGCCGGCGGGGTTGGATGCCTCGTCCTTGACGAAGATGCGGGCGCCCTTGCCGGGAGCGGCGCACTTTCTGGCCAGGGCGGTCAGGTTGTGCAGCTCAAAAATGGGGGTGTTGCCCACGTTATACTCCCGCTGGATGCGGATATGATCCTCCAGGGTATAGCCGGTATCGGCCATCAGGGCTTCGTAATCAAAGATGATGCCCTCCTTTTCGTACTTGCTGTAATCCACGCCGATGGCGTCACGAATGATCTGGCTCTTGCGGCCGGTGACGGCGGCGTAACTTCTGTCCATCTTGCTCATGCTTCTGCCCCCTCAAACAAAACGCCTCTCAGCTGCTGGTCGATCTCCAGAATTTCAGGCACATATTCGCCGTAATTCAGAGCGTAGCAGGGCTTTTCTTCCATGAGAACGCCGGTTTCCAGACGGCCCACCACCGTTTTGACGGTGACGGTTTCGCCGATCTGAGCTTCTTCCTCCTGCAGCCAGCCCTTGACCCACATTTCCAGGGGGACGTTCTTGGTATCCTCCGGCAGCTTGCCGGTGCGCTCCACAGCCTCCAGAACGGCGCGGTGGATGCGAACATATTCGTTCTTCTTAGCCATTTTCTAAACCTCTTTTACTTGACGAGTTTCTTTGCGGGGTCGATGCGGTCACGCATATCGCCCAGAATGGCGCGGGGCACGGGCAGGGTCAGCATGGTGTGCAGGCCGGGCTCGGCGTTGATGACCTGGGGGATCATGTTGGCGCACATGGCGATGGTGCCCTTGCCGCCCTCGATCTCGGGAGAGTTGACCATGTTCACGTCGGGAGTGCCCTTGATGATGACATAGTCACCGGTCTGGACGCCCACCTGCTCGGGCTCGATCTGCTGGGGATGATCCATGTAGATGATCTCCTTGCCGTCGATGCAGGCGCTGGCAGTCATGGAGACACCGGCAACCTGACCGGCTGCGGCAAAGCCATAGGGGCTCTTGCGATCCACGTCGGTGACGATGGGATCCATATCCTGGGTGAAGCTGTCGATGGACAGGCCCAGACCCTCGGCCATCATGCCCACAGACTCGGCAAAGCCAACGTGACCGGCCATCTCACCGGAGGCCTTCTTGGCCATAAAGTCGGCAACTTCCATGCCGATGCCCTGCTCAGCCATAACGGTGGGGCCGAAGGGAGACAGGGAGTTGACCCGGCGGGAGGTGATGTGCTCCACGTCCTGCATACAGCCGGTCCAGACCAGAACCAGCAGGTCCATGATGTGACCGGGGTTGATGCCGGTGCCCAGGATGGACACGCCGTTGGCCTTGGCCAGACGATCCATTTCCTCAGCCAGCTCGGGATTCTGAGCCTTGGGATAAGACATTTCCTCGGCAGAGGTGATGACGTTGATGCCGCGCTCTACGATAAACTTGATCTTGGGGAACACGTTCTTGGTAAAGGAGTCGGTGCAGACCATGACGATGTCTGCGGAACCGGGCTTGATGACGTCCTCGGCAGAGCCGATGATCACGTCGGGACGGTCGCCCTTAGGGGTCTTGATGAACTCGTACATGGACTTGCCCACCTTGGCTTCCCAGTCCACGACGCCCACAATGTCCACGCCCTTTTTCTTCAGCAGCATATCGGCGATGCCGCCGCCCATGGCGCCCAGACCCCAGATGATGACTTTTACGTTTTCCATAGTAAAACAGTCCTCCTTAATTGTATTAAAAATCATAATTTGCCATTTTAATATATTCATTGTATAATACATTCAACTATTACGCAAGCGAATGTTTTTTATGTTATTCATGATTTTTTGGAATGATAAAGGAGGGCTGATCATGAGCCTGCAAAAATACACCGCCTTGCTGCGGGCTGTGGAGCTGGGCAGCATCAGCAAGGCTGCCGCCCAGATGGGCTATACCCAGTCGGCTGTCAGCCGTATGATCGCCGATCTGGAGCAGGAATGGGGCATACCCCTGCTGCACCGCAGCCGTGCCGGACTGGAGCTGAGCGCTGCCGGTCAGGTGCTTTTGCCCCGCCTGCAGACCATCGTTTCGGAGTGCGAACAGCTGGACTACACCGTGGGCGAGCTGCACGGTCTGCACACCGGTCTGGTGCGGGTTGGTACCTTCACCAGTGTTGCCGACCAGTGGGTACCCATGCTGCTCACCGGCTTCCAGCAGCTGTATCCCAACATCGAGTTCGACCTGATGAACAGCGAGCGCTATGCCGAGATCGAGGACTGGATCCGCCACGGCAAGGTGGACTGCGGCTTTGTCAGTCTGCCCACCGTCACCGATCTGGACAGCACCTTTCTCCAGCGGGATATGCTGATGGCGGTGCTGCCGCTGAACCATCCCCTGATGGGGTCGAAGGTTTTCCCGGTGGAACAGCTGTGCGAGGAGCGGCTGATCGCCATGAAGGAGGACGCCGACTACGAGATCGGACGGTTTCTGGACGCTTTGCCGGTACGCCCCAAGCCCTGCTATCAGGTCAGCTCCGACCACACCATCCTGTCCATGGTGGAAAGCGGACTGGGGGTCAGCATCATGCATTCCCTGGGCGCCCGTGCCGACCGGTATCAGGTGAGCTGGAAGCCCTTTGACCGGCATCAATATCGGGATATCGGTATTGCCACCGCAAAGAACGCCCGCCTTTCGGGGGCGGCGCGGTTGTTCGTGGCGTATGTGTGCAAACAGCTGGTGGGAGAATGATTCCACGACGGGTCGTCGGGGACGCCGACCCCTACAAAAATGGCAACAGCCCCAGCACAACGCAAAAGCCCGGCAGAAACCTGCCGGGCCTTGCGGAAAAATGAGGGGAGAAAAGAGTATGGCGTGCCGGAAATACCTCCGGCAACCTTTGAAACGAGAAAAAAGATGTGCTTTTTTCTGTATCCTCATTATACGATCCTTTCTGGTCAAATTGATGAACGAAAATCGACAAAATTGAAAACAATTTGTCAATAAATCCTTTTCGAGCAATTTTGCATTTTATGTGCTGTTTTCTGCGGAAAATGCGTATTTTTTCATCATATTTCATCACTTTTCACGCCTTTTCCCTTTTCTTTCTCTCCGGAAGATTCTCTTGTTTTTTATTTCTTCTCGTGATATATTAAGTCTGTTAATCGAAATCACTTCTGCAACTGACGGTAATTGTGGAGCACCACAAGGGAACAGGAGTGACCTCGCACAAATGCCGACCGTCTGGGCAGTCCTGTTCACGCCAAGGGATAGGACTGCCCTTTTTTATTTATCGTTTATCCGTGAATCGTTAATTTTAGGAGGCCAGCAATGAAGAAAATTGCCATCATCATGGGCAGCGACAGCGATCTTCCCGTTCTGGAAGGCGCCATCAAGACCCTGAACCAGTTTGAAGTCCCCTGCGAGGTTCGTGTGCTGTCCGCACACCGCACTCCCCTGGAAGCTGCTGATTTTGCCCGGTCTGCCCGGGAAAAGGGCTTTGGTGCCATCATCGCCGCCGCAGGCAAGGCTGCCCATCTGGCAGGCGCCATGGCAGCAGGCACCACCCTGCCGGTCATCGGTATTCCCGTCAAGTCCAGCACGCTGGACGGTCTGGACGCTCTGCTGTCCACCGTGCAGATGCCCTCCGGCATGCCGGTTGCCACCGTCGCCATCGACGGCGCGGTGAATGCCGCTCTGCTGGCCATTCAGATCCTGGCCGTTTCCGACGAGGCGCTGGCTGAAAAGTTTGCCGCCTATCGCAAGGAAGCATCTGACAAGGTGCTGGCTAAGGACGCAAAGATTTCCGAACAGTACAGTACGAAATAAACGGAGGTAATTATGGGCGGCTTTTTCGGCGTCGTCAGCAAGCACGACGCGATCTCTGATACCTTTTTCGGCACCGACTATCATTCTCATCTGGGTACCCGTCGGGGCGGCATGGCGGCTTACAGCCCCACCATCGGCCTGCAGCGGGAGATCCATAACATCGAAAACGCACCTTTCCGCACCAAGTTTGAGCACGTCTTTCACGATATGGAGGGCACCTCTGCCATCGGCTGCATCAGCGACACCGATCCCCAGCCCCTGCTGATCCGCTCCAACCTGGGCACTTATGCCATTTCCATCATCGGCATCATCAACAACATGGATCAGCTGATCGACCAGTACCTGACCTTCAGCGGCGGTCACTTTGACGCCATGACCGGCGGCAAGGTCAACACCACCGAGCTGGTGGCTGCCATGATCAATCAGAAGAGCTCCTTTGCCGAAGGTATCGCTTTCGCCCAGAACGCCATCGAGGGCACCTGCTCCATTCTGATCCTCCGTGACAACGGCAACATCATTGCCGCCCGCGACCGGCTGGGCCGCATCCCCGTGCTGGTGGCCAAGGGCGAGGACAGCTACTGCATCTCCTTTGAATCCTTTGCCTATCAGAAGCAGGGCTATGAGCTGTGCAAGGAGCTGGGCCCCGGTGAGATCGTGGAGATCTCCACCGAAGGCGTCACCCAGCTGAAGGCTCCCGGCAAGGAAATGAAGGTCTGTGCCTTCCTGTGGACCTATTTCGGCTATCCTACCGCCACCTATGAGGGCGTCAACGTGGAGGTCATGCGCTGCCGCAACGGCGAGATCCTGGCCCGCAACGACAAGGAGCGGGGCTTTATCGACAACGTGGACTATGTCAGCGGCGTGCCCGATTCCGGCACTCCCCACGCCATCGGCTATGCCAACAACTGCCATATCCCCTTTGCCCGTCCTTACATCAAATACACCCCTACCTGGTCTCGTTCCTTTACCCCCGCCAAGCAGTCTGACCGGCAGAAAGTGGCAAAGATGAAGCAGATCGCCGTTCACGATCTGATCCAGGACAAGGATCTGCTCTTCGTGGACGACTCCATCGTCCGGGGCACCCAGCTGCAGGAGACCGTCGACTTCCTGTACGAAAACGGCGCCAAGTCGGTGCATATGCGCTCGGCCTGCCCGCCCATTATGTACGGCTGCAAGTATCTGAACTTCTCCCGTTCGGTGTCCGATATGGAGCTGATCTCCCGCCGCACCATCGTGGAGCTGGAGGGTGAAGAGGGGCTGAACCATCTGGAGGAGTACGCCGATGGCACCACCGAGCGGGGCAAGGCCATGCGCAAGGCCATCGCCGACAAGTTCCACTTCTCCTCTCTGGAGTTCCAGACCCTGGAGGGCACCATCGAGGCCATCGGCCTGGAGCCCTGCAAGCTGTGCACCTATTGCTGGAACGGCAAGGGCTAATCTTATTTCGGTTTGAAAACGCTTCGCTGGTTTTCAAACCGAGTTTGGCTCCGCCCTGCGGGGCGGTTTCACCGGATTTTTGCGAAAATCCGGCGGGTAATGGTGTTTTTGCCCATGATCACACAGATCACGGTCAAAAACCATCCCGTAGGGGTCGATGCCCACATCGACCCGTTTCCCAAACTGGATTTTTTAATTATTAAATAAATGGAGGAACCCGATTATGAGTCTTTCCAAGTCTGAAAGCTACGCCAAGGCCGGCGTAGACATTACCGCCGGTTACGAGGGCGTCAAGCTGATGAAGCCCTTTGTGGCCCGCACCATGATCCCCGGTGTCTGCTCCGACGTGGGCGGCTTCGGCGGTCTGTTTGCCCCCGACATCACCGGCATGGAAGAGCCCGTTCTGGTCTCCGGTACCGACGGCTGCGGCACCAAGGTCAAGCTGGCCATTCTGATGGACAAGCATGACACCATCGGCATCGACGCCGTTGCCATGTGCGTCAACGACATCATCTGCTGCGGCGCAAAGCCCCTGTTCTTCCTGGACTATGTGGCCATCGGCAAGAACATCCCCGAGAAGGTGGCTTCCATTGTCAGCGGCGTGGCCGAAGGCTGCGTCCAGTCGGGCTGCGCCCTCATCGGCGGCGAAACTGCCGAGCATCCCGGCCTGATGCCCGCCGAGGACTATGACCTGGCCGGCTTTGCCGTGGGCATCGTGGACAAGAAGAAGATCCTGGACAACAAGAATATGCAGGCCGGCGACGTGGTCATCGCCCTGGGCTCCACCGGCATCCACTCCAACGGCTTCTCCCTGTGCCGCAAGGTCTTTGACATCGACCACAATCCTCCCGCTCTGTACGAGGCTCGCGAGGAGCTGGGCGGCAAGAGCGTTGCCGAGGCTCTGCTGGTGCCCACCCGCATCTACGTTAAGGCCGTTCTGGCCCTCATCGAGCAGTGCGACGTGAAGGGCATCTCCCACATCACCGGCGGCGGCTTCTACGAGAACATTCCCCGCTCCATCCCCGACGGCCTGTGCGCCAAGGTGGACAAGAGCAAGATCAAGGTGCTGCCCATCTTCCAGCTGCTGCAGAAGGAAGGCGACATCCCCGAGCGCGATATGTATAACACCTATAATATGGGCGTTGGCATGACGGTTGTCGTGCCCGCCGACCAGGCCGACAAGGCCATTGAAGTGCTGAAGGCCCATGGCGAGGACGCCTACGTCATCGGTGAGATCGTCACCGGCGACGAGAAGATCGAGCTGCTGTGATGCGCCGGGTGGTCGATGCCATCGCAGCCGGCATCCTGATCTCCATCGGCGGCTGCGTGTTTCTGGCCTGTGCCGGTGACGGCATGAAATGGCTGGGCGCCATTCTCTTTGCCGTGGCGCTGCTGTGCATTTGCTTTAAGGGCTATTCCCTGTTCACCGGCAAGGTGGGCTATCTGGTCAACGACCACAGCAAGGACTACTGGCAGGTGGTCATCACCAGCCTGATCGGCAACGCCATCGCCTGCTGCGGCGTGGGTCTGATCATCGCCTATGCCATGCCCCATCTGAGCGCCACCGCCGCCACCATCTGCGCCGGAAAGCTGGAGCAGCAGCTGTTCAGCATCATCGTCCGCGCCATCCTGTGCGGCGTGCTGATGTATATGGCGGTCAGCGTTTACAAAGAGAAAAACTCCATCGCCGGCATCTTCTTCTGCGTTCCCGTCTTCATTCTGGCGGGCTTTGAGCACTCCATCGCCAATATGTTCTACTTTGGCGCCGCCAATATGCTGAACGCACACAGCATCGTGTATCTGTGCTTCGTCATCGCAGGCAACGCCATCGGCGGTATGCTGTTCCCCCTGCTGGATCGCTTTGGCAGCAAGAAGTAAGGAGGATGCCTATGTCTGAAAAAATCCGCATCGCGGTGCTGGTTTCGGGCGGCGGCACCAACCTGCAGGCTCTCATTGACGCCCAGCAGGCCGGTGAGATCCCCGATGGTGAGATCGCTCTGGTGGTCTCCAACAAAACCGGCGCTTACGCCCTGGAGCGTGCCGCAAAGGCCGGCATCCCTGCCGCCACCGTCACCAAAAAGGCAAACGGCGGCACCCAGGAGGGCTTTGAACAGGCTTTGCTGGCCGTTCTGAAGGAAAACCGCATTGATCTGGTGATTTTGGCGGGCTTCCTGGCCATTCTCAGTGCCGATTTCACCCGCGCCTACAACGACCG
>JAGAVA010000105.1 GCA_017620505.1 Clostridia bacterium | reverse complement strand
TCCGGCGGTCAACTTCCTCTTTTTCGTGGGAGCTATCGGCATGTCGGTGGTCATCCAGCACCCGGCATACCTGCTTGCCGGAGTAGGAACCGGCGCCATCTACTATTTGCTCCTGCACGGAAGAAAAGGCTGGAAGATGATGCTGGGTCTGCTGCCCATGTTCCTCCTCTTAACAGCCATCAACCCGCTGTTTAATACCTTGGGCGCAACGCCCCTGTTTGATCTGTTCGGCAGACGGTATACGCTGGAAGCACTGCTTTACGGTGCAGCGCTGGCAAGTATGTTCGTCACCATGATCCTGTGGTTTGGCTGCTACAGCAAGGTTCTGACGGGCGACAAGTTTACCGCGCTTTTCGGCAACGTGATCCCCTCCATCTCCCTCCTTCTGGTCATGGTATTTCGGATGGTTCCCAATTTCATCCGCAAGACCCAACAGATCATCGGCGCCAGAAAATCCATCGGCAAAGGCGCCGCCGAGTCTGCCACAACAAAAGAAAAGCTCCATGACGGCGGAACCGTTCTCGGCGCCCTGACAAGCTGGGCATTGGAGGGCAGCGTTGTGACCGGCGACTCCATGCGTGCCCGCGGCTATGGTTCGGCCAAGCGCTCCAGCTTTATGATTTACCGCATGACCACAACAGACCGGATATTGCTGGCGGCCATGACCGTTCTCCTTTCTCTGACGATCGCCGCAGCCTGTCTGGGACAGTTCCGCGCCGCTTTCGTCCCCACAATCCAGCTTGCGCGCATTTCCTGGGGCTGGATCGCCTACACCTGCTATCTTTTGATTCCCACCGCATTACACATAAAGGAGGCCATCCAATGGCACATTTCCAGATCAAAGATTTGAACTTCTCCTACCCGACTGCCAAGGGCAAAAAGTCTTTGGACAGTGTGAGCCTGTCCATCGAAAAAGGCGAATACATCGTTCTGTGCGGCAAATCCGGCAGCGGTAAGACCACGCTTTTGCGGCAGTTGAAATCCGTTCTTGCGCCCCACGGCAAGAAAAGTGGTGAGATCCTGTTCAATGGAACGCCCATTGAGCAGGTCAGCCAGCGGGATCAGTCTGCCAGAATCGGCTATGTCATGCAGAATCCCGACGACCAGATCGTCACCGACAAGGTGTGGCACGAGCTGGCCTTTGGCTTGGAGAGTCTCGGCTGCGATCAGAAGACCATGCGCGCACGGGTTGCGGAGATGGCCTGCTATTTCGGCATTCAGGATTGGTTCCACAGAGAGGTTGCCAACCTCTCCGGCGGACAGAAGCAGCTTCTCAATCTCGCCTCCATTATGGCGATGCAGCCGGAGGTGCTGATTCTGGACGAACCTACCAGCCAGCTGGATCCCATTGCCGCCTCCGATTTCCTCAACACCGTCCGCAAGATCAATCTCGAACTGGGCACGACGGTCATCATCACCGAGCACCGTTTGGAGGACATCTTCCCCTATGCCGACCGGGCCATCGTCATGGACGGCGGGCGGATCATCGCCGACGACACACCCCGAAAGATCGGCAAGCTGCTGTATGAGCAGAAAAACCATATGTTTGCCGCTATGCCCACGCCTGTCCGGGTGTTCTTTGGCGCAGACGGCACCGGCGATTGCCCCTTGACCGTTCGTGAGGGCAGAAGCTGGCTCAGCCGCGCCTATCCTGCCCCCCAAGTAACGGCTTTCCCCACCGAGGCGCCGGAGGAGGATGTGGAGAATCCCGCCCTCTCGCTGAAGGAGCTGTGGTTCCGCTATGAAAAGGACAGCCCGGATGTGCTCCGTGGTGTGTCGGCCGAAGTTCCTGTCGGCACGCTGTACGCCATTGTAGGCGGCAACGGCGCAGGCAAATCCACCACCTTGAAAGCCGTTTGCGGCATCTGCAAGCCTTACCGGGGCAAGGTGAAGGTATTCGGCAAGCCGGTGGAAAAATACAAGTCCGCGGAACTCTTTGGTGGCTGCCTTGCCATGCTGCCCCAGGACCCCAAGAGTCTCTTTGTGAAAAAGACCGTTCGGGAAGATCTGGCGGAGATGACCCGGGACCAAAAGAAAATCGCAGAGGTCGCAGAAATCTGCGAAATCGACGGACTTCTGGACAGCCATCCCTATGACCTCTCCGGCGGTGAGCAGCAGCGCAGCGCTTTGGCCAAGGTATTGCTGACAAACCCGAAACTCCTGCTGCTGGACGAACCCACCAAGGGCATCGACAGCTTTTTTAAGGAAAAACTGGCCGGCATCCTCTGCAAGCTGAAGCAGCAGGGCATCACCATTGTGATGGTGTCCCATGACGTGGAGTTCTGCGCCAGATACGCAGATATGGTGAGCATGTTCTTTGATGGCCAGATCCTCACCACCGATACACCCCGACGCTTTTTCGGCAGCAACAGCTTCTATACCACCGCTGCCAACCGCATGAGCCGCCATGTGTTCTCCATGGCCGTCACCGCCGAGGATGTGATGGAACTGTGCCGTCAGAATCAGGAGGCAAGGGTATGAAAAAATCAAACATTGTCACGTTGCTCATCTTTTTTCTGCTGATCCCCGCTACGTTATTCCTGGGCACCAAGATCCCGGGGCGAAGCTACTACATCACCAGTACGCTGATGATTCTGGAACTGATGATCCCCTTTTTCATGGCTTTTGAAGGCAGAAAACCGCAGGCGCGGGAGCTGGTGGTCATTGCGGTGATGTGCGCCATTGCCATTGTGGCTCGCACAGCCATTCCCATCCCCCATTTCAAGG
>JAGAVA010000104.1 GCA_017620505.1 Clostridia bacterium | reverse complement strand
GTAGATGCCGCCGCCCACACGGGCAAACAGAGCGATGGAGGAAGCACCCAGAGAGAAGCCGGTCAGGATGTCGTTGTTGCCGTCGAAGATCAGGTACAGCACAGCCAGACCCAGAGCACCCAGGCCGACAACGCACAGACCCAGAACAGCGCCGCCGGAGAAAGCGACGTTCAGAGCGGCAGACATGCCCTCCTTGGCCTTCTGAGCGGTACGAACGTTGGCCTTGGTGGCGCTCATCATGCCGCTGAAACCGGCAAAGACAGAGAACAGTGCGCCCACCAGGAAGCAGACAGCAGTCTGCCAGCCCAGAATGATGAACAGGACGACGAACATAATGGCGGCGAAAACGGCCATGACGATGTACTGGCGCTTCAGATAGGCCATAGCACCTTCGTGAATGTAGCCGGCGATCTCGCGCATACGGGCGTCTTCCACTTTGATAGCAGCGTTTTTGCGGTACAGGCCGAAAGCCATCAGCAGGCTGACGACCGCCGCAGCGATTACCAGATAAGTGTTCATGTGGTTTTTACTCCCTTTCCCTTTGAAGTTTGGGCAAAATCATGAAATTGTTTCGGAATTTTTAGGCAAATTGCCCCTTCGTAATAGTAATATTGTAAAACGAATTCGGAAAAAATCAATCCATAAAATGCAACTTCATGAAAACCGCACAAAATGAACATATTTTAGTTAGTTAAATTGTCGAATAAAACGATAAGCGCGCCCTTTAAACGGCGGTGATCGATCGAAAACCCTTGAAAAATCATTGAAAAACCCGATTTATTTATTTTTTCATAGCATGGACATTTATTATAAATAAATATATAATAAAAAACATGAATTATATAAATAAATTAAATGGAGTGAGACAAAATGGATCATAAGCATCTGCTGAGGAGCCTGCCCAAGGTGGACGAGGTGCTGCGGCAGCCTGCCCTGGCGGCGCTGGAGCTGCCCCAGAGCGTCGTGACCGACCTGGTGCGGGAGCACATTGACTGCCTGCGCCGCCGGGTATTGGAGAGCGAACTGCAGGTGCTGCCCTCCATGGAAGCGTTATGCGAAGATATCTGCCGGGCGGCAAAGGCTGCCGCCAAGCCCTCTCTGCGTCCGGTGATCAACGCCACCGGCATCACCCTGCATACCAATCTGGGTCGTGCCTGCCTTTCGGAAAAGGCCGTGCAGGCCGCCGCCGCTGCCGCCCGCCGATACTCCACGCTGGAATATGATCTGGAAAGCGGTCAGCGGGGCTCCCGCTACAGCCATGTGGAAAAGCTTTTGTGCAGAATTACCGGCGCCGAGGCCGCTATGGTGGTCAACAACAACGCCGCCGCCGTGCTGCTGATCCTCAGCGCACTGGGCAAGGGAGGCCAGGTCATCACCTCCCGGGGCGAGCTGGTGGAGATCGGCGGTTCCTTCCGCATCCCCGAAATTATGGAGCAGTGCGGCTGCTCCCTGCGGGAGGTGGGTGCCACCAACAAGACCCATCTGCGGGATTATGAAAAGGCCATTTGCGAGGATACCCGCGCCCTGTTGAAGGTGCACACCTCCAATTTCCGCATTATGGGCTTTACCGAAAGCGTTTCCCTGCAGGAGCTGGTGGCACTGGGACAGGAGACCGGCCTGCCGGTCATCGAGGATCTGGGATCGGGTTGTTTCTTTGATCTGGAAACGTTGGGCATCCACGACGAGCCCACCGTTATGAACAGCGTCAAAGCCGGCGTGGACATCATCAGCTTTTCGGGCGACAAGCTGCTGGGCGGCCCCCAGGCAGGAATTATCCTGTGTAAAGAAAAGTGGATCAAGACCCTCAAGAGTCATCCCCTTACCCGAGCTATGCGTGTGGACAAAATGACGCTGGCGGCGCTGGAAGCCACGCTGGACACCTATCTGGATCCCGAGAAGGCCCGGCAGGAGATCCCCACCATCCGGATGCTGGCTGTGGATCCCGCCCTGCTCAAGCTGCGGGCAGAAAATCTTTATGAAAAACTCACCGCGCTGGGCGTGACCTGCCAGGTCATCCCCGAGCAGGATCAGGTGGGCGGCGGAAGCGTCCCCACCCAGCTGCTGCCTACCTGGGCGGTAGCGGTAGACCCGCAAAATGTGACGGTGGACCGACTGGAAGAGCGGCTGCGCAGGCAGAGTGACATCCCCATCATCGGGCGGATCGTCAAGGATCGCTATCTGTTGGACACCCGCACCCTGTGGGAAGAGGATTTTGACTACATTGCCGGAGCAGTAAAGGAGGCCGACCAGTGAAGCATGTTATTATCGGCACGGCCGGACACGTGGACCACGGCAAGACCCTTCTGGTCAAGGCGCTGACCGGTATCGACACCGACCGCCTGCAGGAGGAAAAGAAACGGGGCATCACCATCGAGCTGGGCTTTGCCCATCTGGACTGGGAGGACGGTACCCAGGCCGGCATCGTGGATGTGCCCGGACATGAGAAATTCATTAAAAATATGCTGGCCGGTGCCGGCGGCATCGACCTTGCCATGCTGGTGGTGGCTGCCGACGAAGGCTTTATGCCCCAGACGGTGGAGCATCTGGGCATTTTGTCTCTGCTGGGCATCCGGGAGGGTCTGGTGGTCATCACCAAGACCGATATGGTAGACCCCGAGTGGGTGGAAATGATCCGGGAGGACGTGAAAGAGCAGGTCAAGGGCACCTTTTTGGAAAACAAGCCCATCATGGGCGTTTCGGCCTATACCGGCGAGGGCATCCCGGAACTGCGGGAGCATCTCCGGCAGCTGGTGCAGAAAACCGAAGAAAAGAGCCTGCGCACCCCCTTCCGCCTGCCGGTGGATCGGGTGTTCTCGGTGGAGGGATTTGGCACGGTGGTCACCGGCACCCTCATCGAGGGCTGCATGAATGAGGATGAGATGGCAGAATTGGTGCCTTCCGGCCTGACCGCCAAGATCCGCAACCTGCAGGTGCACGGCAAGGATGTGACCACCGCCTATGCGGGACAGCGTGTGGCTGTCAATCTGGCCGGTCTGAAAAAGAGCGACATCCAGCGGGGCGATGCGGTGGCAAAACCTGGCACGGTTCACACCGGCCTGATGCTGGACGTGCGGCTGCAGAATCTCAAGGGCTCCCAGCGGGTGATCCTCAACAACTCGCAGGTACATTTTTATCACGGTTCCAGCGTGCTGCTGGCAAAGGTGGTGCTGCTGGATCGGGACAAATTGGAACCGGGGGACAGCTGCTATGCACAGGTTCGGTTTACCGACCCCATTGCCGCCAAGAGCGGCGACCGGTTCGTGATTCGGTTCTATTCGCCGCTGGAGACCATCGGCGGCGGTGTGGTGCTGGAGGACAATCCTTACAAGCACAAACGGGGCGATCAGAAGGTGCTGGAGGCGCTGAAGATCAAGGAAAGCGGCTCTGGTGACCAGAAGGTGGTGCAGGCGGTGGCCGAAGAGGGCATCACCCTGCCCGACGGCAAAAAGCTGGCCGCCCGTCTGGCCATGGAGGAAGAGGTTCTGCAGCAGGAGCTGGAGCGTCTGCTGTCCCGAGGGCGGCTGCTGGAGATTTTGCCCGGGCGGTATCTGGCCGATTCGGTGCTGGATAAGCAGTGGGACAACTGCAAAAAGCTGCTGGAGGAGTACCACGGCAAAAATCCCCTGCACTTTGGTATGCGCCTTGCCGAACTGCGGCAGAAGCTGTTCCCCAAGACCGATCTGCCGGTAGCCGACGGCATCCTGCGCAAGCTGCAGCAGGAGGGCAAGATCAAGCGGGTGGCCGATCGGTACGCCCTGCAGGACTTTGAAGTGAAGTTTACCAAGCGGCAGAACGCCCTCAAGGACAAGCTGCTGAAGATCTACCGGGATGCGGGACTGGAATCCCCCGCCACCGACGAGCTGTGGCCTATGTTCCAGCCCAAGGAAAAGGACGAGTGCAAGCAGGTGCTGGAAAGCCTTGTGACCGGCGGACAGCTGGTGATGCTGTCGCCTCAGATCGTGGTCTATAAGGATGTGTATGCCTCGCTGCTGGGCAAGCTGCGGGACTGGTTTGCCGGTCATGAGACCATCACGCTGGCAGAATACCGGGATGAAATGAATACCTCCCGCAAATATGCGCTGGCGGCACTGGAATTTTTCGACCGCAATCATATCACCAAAAAAGACGGCGATTTGCGCAAACCGGGCGCAGAATTCTGACAAAATCATATTTGCGGCGCAAGGGAAACCGTGCGGCAAAAGGACATTTTTTCTTGACTTTTGTGGAAAACTATGTTAGCTTTTGCTGTACATGGGAGCAGATGGGTGCTGGTGTGCCCCCCGGTCTTCAAAACCGGTGAGGGTGGTGAAGAGCTGCCTAGGTGGGTTCGATTCCCACATGTTCCCGCCAAAAAGGAAACCGCCGCGTGAAAACGCGGCGGTTTTTGTTTGGTATCCGATTTTCGCCTCCCTCTGATGAGGGAGGTGGCACGGCAGAAGCCGTGGCGGAGGGAGAGAAAGAACAGTCTCTCCCCCAGTCACCTTCGGTGACAGTCCCCTCGTCAGAGGGGGCCATATAGAACCTATTCAAAAATAATGCTGACATCCTGCTGTTCGATGACCCGTCCCACGACGGCACTCCAGGGCGCGAAGGGGCGGAGGGCTTCCAGCAGCTTTTCGGCATCCTCCAGCGGCAGCGCCACCAGCAGACCGCCCGAAGTCTGGGGGTCGGCAGCCAGATCCACCAGTGCCTGAACGGCAGTTTCGGTCTGGCGCAGGTGAGAGCCCACATAATCCATGTTGCGGTAAGCGCCGGCAGGGATGATGCCCATGCTGGCAAGATCCCGGGCACCGCTCATGATGGGCAGCTTTTCGCCCTCCAGCACGATGGTCACGCCCGAGCCGGAGGCCATCTCGTAGCTGTGGCCCAGCAGGCCGAAGCCGGTCACGTCGGTACAGGCATGGACGTTGCTTGCGGCAATGACGGCCTGTCCGGCCTTGGCGTTGAGGGTTGCCATGTGCATCCAGGCCTCTTCCAGATGCTCCTGCGCACACAGGTTGGCCTTTGCGGCAGTGGCAAGCACGCCCGAGCCGATGGGCTTGGTCAGCACCAGTACGTCACCCGGTATGGCACCCACGTTTTTCAGGATGCGGTCGGGATGGACAAAGCCGGTGACACACAGGCCGTATTTGGGTTCGTTGTCCTGAATGGTGTGTCCGCCGGCAATGACGCAGCCGGCCTCCACCGCCTTGTCGTGACCGCCCTCCAGGATCTTGCGGATGGTCTGCAGAGACAGGCAGTTGGGCACACACAAAAGATTCATGGCCAGCTTGGGCAAACCGCCCATGGCGTATACGTCGCTGAGGGCGTTTGCCGCGGCGATCTGGCCAAATAGATAGGGATCGTCCACAATGGGCGTAAAGAAATCTACCGTCTGGATGACGGCGGTATCGTCGCTGACCTTGTAAACGCAGGCATCGTCGCTGCTGTCATAGCCCACCAGCAGGTTTTCGTTCTGCACGTTGGGCAGTCCGGTCAGAATGGTCGAAAGGGCACCCGGCCCCAATTTGGCAGCTCAGCCGGCGGCGGCGGTCATTTGGGTCAGGGGGATCTCTTTTGCCATGGAACTCACCTCACAATTTCGCATTCTTAGTTTATTTATTATAGCATCTTCTTTGGAAAAAACAAGGGAGGAGACCATTTTATGGATATGAAACAGCTGGAGGCATTTGTCTATGTGGTGGAGACCTGCAGCTTCTCCAAGGCGGGAGAGCTGCTCCATCTGACCCAGCCCACCATCAGCTCCCACATCGCCTCGCTGGAGCGGGAACTGAAAATCAAGCTCATTGTCCGCACCACCAAGGAGACCTACCCCTCCGATGCGGGCAAGCTGCTCTACAACTATGCCCGGGAGATGCTGGCTATGCGGGAGAATGCCGTGCAGGCCATTCAGGTATTTTCCCGGGAGATGCGGGGCACCATCTCGGTTGCGGCCTCCACCATCCCCGGTCAATACTATCTGCCCAGATTGCTGCAGAGCTTCCGGGAAAAATATCCCGACATCAAGTTCAATATCCAGATGACCGACAGCGCCGACGTGGTGGATCAGGTCACCTCCCGTGCAGCGGAGGTGGGCTTTACCGGTACCGAAATCGACGCACCCAAGTGTATCTATCGGGAATTTGCCGATGATAAGCTGGTGATCATCACCCCCAACGAGCCCCGGTTCCGGCAGTACATCGGCAAGGGCTTTCCCATCCGCAATCTGCTGGATGAGACCTTCCTCAGCCGGGAAAAGGGCAGCGGCACCCGCCGGGAGACCGAAAGCTTCCTGCGGGAGCTGGGCATCGACCCCAACGACCTGCAGACGGCGGTGGAGGTGCGCTCCACCGAGAGCATCATCAAGATGGTCAGCGAGGGCATGGGCGTGGCCGTCCTGTCCAGAAGCGCCTGCGAGGATTATCAGCAGTTCGGCAAGGTGCTGACCTTTGACTTTGACAACATCAGCCTGCGCCGCAAGCTGTACCTGATCAAGCATAAGAACAACATCCTGTCGCCCATTGCTCAGGTCTTTTACGACTACGCCAAAAACTTCTATAAAAAATGAGGTGCTGCCTGTGAAAAAGAATGTGAATGCCTGTCTGATCTGCGGTGCACCGCTGGTATATCTGCCCGAAGAAAAGCCCATGGAATGTGCCGGGTGCGGACGGACTTTTTCCGCCAATGCCATGTGCGAAAACGGACATTTTATCTGTGATGACTGTCATCGCGCTCCGGCGCTGGTGGTCATCCGTCAGCGCTGCCTGCAGGCGGAGGACACCGACCCCATTGCGCTGGCAGAAAAGCTGATGCAGGAGCCCACGGTGCATATGCACGGCCCCGAGCATCATGTGCTGGCGGGGGCGGCGCTGCTCACCGCTTATCACAATGTGACCGGCAAGCCCGGTCTGGAAGCCAATCTGGAGAAAATGGTCCAGCGGGGCAAGCAGGTCCCCGGCGGCACCTGCGGCTTTTTCGGCTGCTGCGGCGCGGCGGTAAGCGCCGGTATTTTCGGTGCCATCGTACTGGAAAGCACCCCTCTTTCGGAAGAAACCTGGGGCAAGGCCAATCTGCTCACCAGTCAGTGTCTGGCAAACGAGGCCAGGCTGGGCGGTCCCCGATGCTGCAAGCGCAATGTGTATATGAGCATCCTCACCACCGTCAAATTTCTCCGGGAGGAGATGGGCGTGCAGCTGCCCATTCCGCCCCGAACGGTCTGCCGCTTTTCCCACAAATGTCGGGAATGTCTGGAGAGCCGCTGCCCCTTCTACGAAAAGAAATGATAAAAACGGCGGATTTCCGCCGTTTTTTGCCGTTCTACCAGCGGTTTCTTGACTTTTTGGGGATAAATACCCTAAGATTTGGGCAGGAGGGACTGCCATGGATCTAAAAAAGACCGGCGCGCTCATCGCCGCCATTCGGAAAGAAATGGGCTTGACCCAGGAACAGCTGGGCGAAAAATTATACGTCACCGGCAAGGCGGTGTCCAAGTGGGAACGGGGCGTCAGTGCCCCGGGCATCGACCTGCTGGAACCACTGGCCCGGGTGCTGGGCATCACCGTCACCGAGCTGCTGGCCGGGGAACGGGTGGAACCGGAAAATCTGCCGGTAAAGTCCGAGGAGATTATCATAGAAACTGTGCGGCAGGGACATCTGAACCGCAAGCGGTTTTTGTTTGTCTGTGTGGCCATCCTGCTGTTGTTTGTGGGGTATGTGCTGGCAGAAAACTGGTCGGCGCTGGGGGAGCGGGGAAATCCGCTGCCCTATCTGGCAAAGGTGCCGGTCATCCTTACCCAAGGCTATGTGGAACTGGATAAGGATGAATACGGCGGCGTGCCGCTGATGACCTTTCGGGGGCTTCGGAAAAAGGCTTTTTCCTATATTGAGAAGCGCTGGGACGTGGAATATGTGGAGCAGCTGGGAAGAGGCTTCCGATTCGTGGGAGAGGACTGTACCGTCACTGCCCTCCGGCACGGGTATCTGGGGTTGTTCACCATCTGGGGCGTCTACGCCTATCCCAATTCATAACGGAAAAGCACCCGTTCGGGTGCTTTTTTCATTACGACCGGTCGCCCGGCTGAAATAGAATGGCAGCCAACAGGGAAAAAAAGACCGCTGCTGCGATGCCGCCTGCCGAGGCCGTCAGCCCGCCGGTGAAAGCGCCTAAAAGTCCCTGCTCCTGCACGGCGGCCTTGACCCCTTCTGCCATGGTGTGCCCGAAACCCAGCAGCGGCACGGTGGCACCTGCTCCGGCAAACTTCACCACCGGCCCCCAGATACCCAGACCGGACAGCACCACACCCAGCACCACATAGGCGCTGAGGATCCGGGCGGGGGTCAGGCGGGTGCGGTCGATGAGCAGCTGGCTCAGGACGCAGATGATGCCGCCTACCAAAAATGCTTTCAGATAGATCATACACAACCCTCCAGCCGTACCAAATGGCAGATGCCCGGGATGCTCTCCCCCTGGTTGGAGGAGGTGGGGCTCATCATGGCACCGGTGCCGCAGAACAGTACCTTTTTCAGCTTGCCCTCGGCAAGATCGGGCAGCAGCCTGCCGCACAGCACCGCTGCCGAGCAGCCGCAGCCCGAAGCGCCCGCGTGGGCATCCTGATCCTCGTCATACAGCAGCATGCCGCAGTCCTGATACCGGTCGCCCAGCTCCACCCCATCCTGACGGAAGAGCTCCACAACGATGCTTCTGCCGATGGCGGCAAGGTCGCCGGTGACGATCAGATCGTATTCCTGGGGCAGGGTGCCGCTGTCCCGGAAAAAGGTGCGCAGGGTCTCGTAGGCGCTCTGGGCCATGGCGGCGCCCATGTTGGTGCTGTCGGTGATGCCAGGGTCATAGACCCGGCCAGGGGTAGCGGCTGTGATGCGCACCGGGCCCTGGTCAGAGGAAAGCACCGCCGCGCCGCAGGCGGTTGCCGTCCATTGGGCGGTGGGAGGCCGCTGGCCGCCGTATTCCAGCGGATAGCGGTATTGTCGCTCGGCAGAGCAAAAGTGGGAGGAGGCCATGCACAGGGTGCGGCCTGCAAAGCCCCCGGACACCATTGTTGCTCCCAAAATCAGGCTTTCCGCCATGGTGGAGCAGGCACCGTACAGCCCCAGATAGGGCAGGCCCAGCCCCCGGGCGGCAAAGCCGGTGGAAATACACTGGTTCAGCAGGTCGCCCCCAAGAGCGCAGTCGATGCGGGACAGGGTCAGGTCGGCCTTGGACAGGGCGGCTTCGCAGGCCAGTTCCACCATCCGGCACTCGGCCTGCTCCCAGGTCTTTTTGCCGAAGCGGTTGTCCCGGGTCACATGGTCAAAACACTTGCCCAGCGGCCCCTGGCCCTCCTTGGTGCCCACGGCGGCGGCCCAGGTCTGCACGTGAACGGGATTCTCGAAAAACAGGGTATCGCCCACCCGGCTCATGCCATCACCTCCGTCAGCCACAGGATCAGGCCGTAGGCCACACTGGCCGAAATCCCCCAGGTGAGCACCGGCCCGGCGATGGAAAACATTTTAACACAGGTGCCCAGCACGAAGCCCTCTGGTTGTGTCAAGATAGACATACAAATTTTCTCGAAATTTATTTGAGCGGCCTCCAAATTAGGAGGCCGCTCATTATTTTAGCTTGCCCCTACAAAAGCAAACCCGCTCGAAGTGCGCATATCAATCTCAATCTCTCCTGAAGGGTATACACGAACCCGCTCAACAAAATTCCTGATTATTTCCGGATCATAGTCTTTAAGCAAGATGATCTGATCTGCTGATTTTTTCCCCGCAGCAAGACTGCCTCGAGACTCAGTGTGCTCTACCAGAAGCCGTTCGATCTCTTCAGCTCTGCTTGAGAGTCTTGCCAGCTTCTCCGCATTTGTCTTCTGAGTGTCAGCAAATTTCTCTCTGCTTATGCGTCCTGCCCGGTATTGCTCATATAGTTCAGCCTTTCTACTTTGGAGTCGTCTTGTCATATTGATGTTGGCATCAAGCTCTGTTTGAAGGCTCGAAAGCTGCTTGTCAATGCATGCCTGCATCAAACTATGCCGCTCAAGGAAGCTCCTACTTTGAGCCCGCAGCATTTCAAGAACAGCTTGCTCAATTTGAGCCTGATTGGCAAAGATGGCTGCGCACTCAGCACCCTTGATGCTGTCGTTTTTCGGGCAAACAAGATGTGGCTCCTTTGCTGGATTTTTTCGAAGTTTTCTCCCGCAGCAGCCACATACAAACAGATTGTTGGCTCGGTTCCCGGCAGTATTCTTGTTAACATTCCGAATACGCCCTTGAAGAGCATTCTGAGCCGCTCGGAACAGTTCCTCCGAAATGATTGCTTCATGTGTACCCGGCACTATAATCCATTGATCTCTGGGTAACGGCCGCATCTTAGGTTTTCCTACTTCTTCTGTCTCTCGAGTATTGGCAATCATCTTACCGGTATAACGCTCATCAGTCAGAATCTTCCGAACAGCCCCCTTGAGCCAGATGCCTGTCTCTTCCTTGACCACCCCATTATAAAACCCGCCATTTCGCCGTTTATGCTCTAACGGGGATGGAATGCCCATATCATTCAGCATTTGGGCGATCTCGCTCGTGGTCATGCCTGTAACGCAGGACTCGAAAATCATGACAATGATGTCACGAACCTGCTCATCCGCGATCAATCTTTTTTTGTTATGAGGATGGACTTGGTAGCCGTAGAAGCCGCTTCCTCCCC
>JAGAVA010000103.1 GCA_017620505.1 Clostridia bacterium | reverse complement strand
TTGGGATTGAGGGTCTGGTACATCCCCAGAATGGCCTCCAGCGGCAGGACGAACTTGCCGAAGAGGGGATAGATCAGAAAATAGTTATGAGGCAGGCAGTAGATCGAGGAGATGACGCAGCCGGTCAGCGAGCCGATAAGCGCGCCCTTGCGGCTCTTCATCTTCTGATAAATCAGACCTGCGGGCACTACGTACATCACGCCCATCAGGAAGTTGGACAGCTCGCCCACACCGGCGGTGGTGCCGCCGATGAATACGTGGATGACGTTCTTCACCAGACAGACGGCAGCGCCTGCCATGGGGCCGTAGGCAAAGGAGGCCAGCAGAGCGGGAAGCTCGGAGAAATCCAGCTTGATAAAAGCCGGCATGATGGGGACGCTCAGCTCGATGAACATCAGAATGAAGCCGACGGCGCTGAGCATGGCAGTTCCTGCCAGTTTGCGGGTGTTTTTGGTCTGTGCGGTCATGGTGTTCCTTTCCGGCGAAAAAAGGCTGGGTTTTCGCCAGATATGGCTGTTGAATTTTACGAAAAGACGCCCTGTTAACCCCCAAAAAGGGCATAACAGGGCGTGATTGCGCAAAGCCATATCTTCTTCCATCCAGACTATAACTGTCGGTCCCGGAGTTGCACCGGGTCAGCCGCCGAAGCGGGTCGCGGACTTTACCGCCGGTGGGGACTTTCACCCCGCCCTGAAGATTACGGATTTATGATAGCACAGGGGAATATGGTTGTCAAGACACTGCTTCACCGGCAAGATATACCTGCCGGATGTTCCAACTTTCGTCGCACAGCACCAGATCGGCAGAGCGACCCGGGGCAATGGCACCGCAGGTGCTTTCCAGGCCGGCACTTTTTGCCGGAATGGAAGTGGCGGCGGTAACGGCCTGCTCTGCAGGAACGCCGGCACGGATCAGGTTCACCATGCCGTCCCAGGCAAAGGTCACCGAGCCAGCCAGCGTGCCGTCGGCAAGGGTGGCACGGGGCCCGCGCACCGTCACGGCCTGACCACCCAGAGAATAATCTCCGTCGGCAAGGCCGCAGGCCGCCATGGAGTCGGAGATCACCAGACCCCGGCCGTCCAGCGCCTTAAAGGCGGTTTTGAGCACGGCAGGATGGATGTGGATGCCGTCGCAGATGACCTCGGCAAAGCAGTCGCCTGCCAGCGCCGCACCCACCAAGCCGGGCTCCCGGTGAGCCAGACCGGTCATGGCGTTGAACAGGTGGGTCACCTGGGTAGCTCCTGCGGCAAAGCCCGTTTGGGCATCGTCGTAGCCTGCGGGGGTGTGCGCCAGCGTTACCCGTTTGGTTTTGGAAACCTGACGGATGAAATCCTCCGCTCCTTCCAGACAAGGGTCTACCGCCACGATGCGGATAGCGCCCTTTGCGGCCTCATCCAGCGCAGAAAAGAATTCGCCGTCGATGGGAGTGAGATACCGGGCGTCGTGAGCACCCTTTTTGGCAGGGCCAAAGAAGGGACCTTCCAGATAGATGCCCCGGATGGGGGCGGTAGCCGCGCCGCAGCGGGCGGCGGCTTCCAGCAGCAGTTCACGGGGGTTGGTCATCAGGGTAGCCAGCACGGCGGTAACGCCGTGGCGCAGGTAGCAGGCCGACATTTCTGCCAGCTGCTGCTCGGTAGCGTGATCAAAATCATAGCCTGCGCAGCCGTGGGTGTGGATGTCCACCAGCCCGGGCAGCAGCCTGAGACCGGTGCAGTCCATGCCATCTCCCAAATGATCGCCGATGGCGGCAATTTTGCCATCCTCCACGGCAACATCACAGGTCACAAAACGGTTTTCCAGAAAAACCGCAGCATTTTTAAAAATCATGGGTTATTTCTCCAGCCTGGAGTAGATCTCCACCAGATGCTTCATGCAGTTTACCGCCAGATCCATCTCCTCCACGCAGCAATATTCCAGCTTGCCGTGGAAATTGCCGCCGCCGGTGCCCAGATTGGGGCAGGGCAGACCCATGAAGGACAGGCGTGCGCCGTCGGTGCCGCCGCGAATGGGCACGGCTACAGGCTCCACGCCGGTGCGGCGCATGGCCTCGAAGGCATTGTCCACCAGATGCCAGTGGGGACGGATCTGCTCCACCATGTTGCGGTAGGAATCCCGGATGGTCAGGGTGACGGTGCCCTCGCCATACTTGCCGTTGAGGAAATCGGCGGCGCGCCGGGCGGCAGCCTTCTTTTCTTCCAGCTTGTCGGAATCGTGGTCACGGATGATATAGTGCATGGCGGCCTGCTCCACCTCGCCGGACATGGAGGTCAGATGGAAGAAACCGTCGTATTTTTCGGTAAATTCGGGCTTCTGCTGGGCGGGCAGCAGCATTTCAAATTCCATACCGATGGTCAGGGCGTTCTTCATCTTGTCCTTGGCAGAGCCGGGATGGATGTTCTTGCCCTGGATGTCCACCTTGAGAGAGGCGGCGTTGAAGTTCTCGAACTCCAGTTCGCCGTAAGCGCCGCCGTCCAACGTATAGGCGAAGTCGGCGCCAAAGCCAGGCACATCAAACAGATCTGCGCCCCGGCCGATCTCCTCGTCGGGGGTAAAGGCAACCTGCACCGGGCCGTGGGGGAAGTCCACACCGGCCAGCAGCTGCTCACACAGGGTGAGGATCTCGGCGATGCCGGCCTTGTCATCGGCGCCCAGCAAAGTGGTGCCGTCGGTGACCATGATGGACTTGCCCTTGCAGCGGTTGAGCTCGGGGAACTCGGCGGGGGACAGCACAGTGCCCGAACCGGTCAGCACGATATCGCCGCCGTCATAGTTTTCCACGATGCGGGGTTTGATGTCCCAGGAGGGGACGTCGTCCACCACGTCCATGTGGGCGATGAAGCCCAGAACGGGGCCGTTATAGTTGTCGATGTTGCCGGGGACGGTGCCGTACAGATAGCCGTTCTCGTCCAGTCGGACATTCTGCAGACCCATCTCTCGCATCTCCTGTTCCAGCACACGGGCAAATACCAGCTGTTTTTCGGTGCTGGGGCAGGTTTCGGAATTGCCGTCGGAGGCGGTGTCGTATTTTACGTAATGAAGCAGTCGTTCATAGGGGCGCATGGGGATTCCTCCTTATATGATGATTCAGTCTTCCAGGACCGAGCGATAGCCGCTGAGGGTCACAGGGATACTGTAGCGGTTGGGGTTTTTGTTGTTCAGCTGGAAGGGCTCGGTATAAAACAGAAAGCCCTCGGTGGTCAGTGCATAATTGCCGGAAAACTCCTCGATGGTGCGGTTTTCGGCGCCGGTGACACTGATGCCGTTGTTGTTGCACCAGGCCAGAATACTTGCCATCAGTTTGGGAGCGGCAGATTCATACTGGGTGCCGAACAGGGCCTCCAGCGTCAGCTGCCAGCCGTTGTCCAGCAGAAAGACCTGAGCCTGGGAATAGGTTTCGGTCTGCCCGTTTTCCTCCACCCGGAAGTCGCAGCGAACGCACAAATACCCCTCGGGTGCTTCCAGCAGCTCGTAATTGATGCGGATGTTAAAGGCCTTGTTGGCTAAGGTGACGGTGTCCCACTCTTCGCCGTAGGCCTTTTTCACCTCGCCGAAGAAGCTGTAGGCATCCTGGATCAGACCGGTGATTTCGCTTTCGTAATAGTTATTGATGCGGGAGAAGCTTTTCGCCTTTTCACCATTCTCGGAAAACCGGGGGAAGGCGGCCTCATAGGTGGCCAGAACAACACCGGAGGAATTGGTCAGGGTGCGCTTGAGAGAAAAGTCTCCGTCCAGTGCGGTAAAGGGGTCGGCCTGTGCCTGGGCTTCCAGCCTGAGGGACTCTGCGGTCTCCTGTGCTGCCCGCTGCTCCTCGGGGGTCTGGAAGGGGAGAATGCTGCAGCCTGCCAGCAGGCAAAGGCTCAAAAACAGGGCAAATAATCGAATATATTTCATAAAAGAACTCCTTAATATCATTCCATAGCTATAAAAACAATACCAAAAAACAGCCTTGAAGTCAATTTTTATCGGTCTTTTCAGTGGTTTTCAGCGAGATTTTACAATTCTGTCAAGGTCTTTTCCTTGACAACCGGGCCAATCTATTGTAACATACAACCTGTAACTGTTTTGTAATCATTTTTTGAATTTTGCTTTTTTGATCATAGAAAGGATCGTTATGTTATCTGTTGACTCTTACGTGCTGCCTGCCAAGCGGGGCGGCCGTACCCTGCGCTCCCGATGGGTGAAGCTCAAGCTGCACACCCGCCGGCTGGCCACCATCGGCGCCAATGCGGTGGAGCTGCGGGGTCTGCTGGGCCATGTAGCCCGCATCCTCAGCTGGCTGGGCTGGCTGGGTCTGCTGCTGGGCAACCTGGTGCTGCGTCTGCTGCGCAAGCTGTGGGATGTGGTGACCGATCTGGCGGGCGACGCTGCAGGATGGCTGCTGAAAAATGAAACCCTCCGCCGGGAGCTGCATGAGGCCTGGCATCAGGTGAAAAGCCTCACCCAGCGCCGGCAGAACGGCCGGGGTGCTGCCATGGCGCTGATGGCCTCCGCCACCGTGATGATCGTCTCTTCCTGCTGCTTCGGCCTTGGTTTCGAGGTCAAGATGGACGGGCAGAGCCTGGGCTATGTGGAAGATCCCCAGCAGGTCACCCAGCTGGTGGAGCGGGTGGAAAGCCGCATCAGCGAATATCTCAACGCCCCCTACAGTCTGGACGTGAACCTGTCCTACTCCATGCGGTACATGGATCGCACCGAGCCGCTGGACGAGGAGCTGCTGGAGCAGCGACTGTTTGCCTCGGTGGACGATGAAAGCCGCCGTTATGTTCTGAAGGTGGACGATGAGAGCATCGGTGCCTGCGAAAGCCGCACGGCACTGGAGCTGATGCTGCGCCGTATCCTGCTGAACAGCGCCGAAAACGCCACCCAGGTGAATACCGGCTTTGCCAACAAGGTGGAGATCGTGGAGACCACCACCTCTACGGTGAGCACCGTCCCCATCGCCGAAATGGAAAAGCGGCTCACTGCCAATAAAGAGGAGACCAAGGTCTATACCGTGCAGTCGGGTGACACCGTCAGTGCTATCGGTCAGCGGCATGGTATGACGGTCAGCGAGATCAAGGCCCTCAACCCCGATCTGGACGAGGCCCGCATCAACATCGGTCAGGAGATCCTGCTTTCGGGCGCTGTGCCCTATCTTTCGGTACAGCAGACCATCACCGAAAGCTATGTGGAGGCCATTCCCTTTGAGACCCTCATCGAATACGATGACTCCATGTATAAGAACAAGAGCAAGATGAAGGTGCAGGGCGTCAACGGCTCTGCCGACGTGGTGGCCGACGTGACCTATGTCAACGGTCAGGAGACCGCCCGTGAGGTGCTCAGCTACAGCGTCACCGCCGAGCCGGTTTCGGCTGTCAAGATCGTGGGCACCAAGGCACTGCCCCGGTATATGGCTACCGGTAAGTTCATCAAGCCCTCCAACGGTCGGTTCTCCTCCGGTTACGGTTACCGCCCCAATCTGGGCGACAAGCACACCGGTGTGGACTTTGCCGGTGCTACCGGCACCAATATCTGGGCCTCTGACGGCGGCGTGGTCATTCATGCCGGCTGGAAGGGCAACTACGGCTATTGCGTTATCATCGACCATCAGAACGGCTACACAACTTACTATGCCCATTGCAGCAAGCTGCTGGTGAAAAGGGGTGACAAGGTAGCCCAGGGCGACATTATTGCCAAGGTGGGCAACACCGGTCGCAGCTACGGTTCCCACGTGCATTTTGAGATCCGAAAGAACGGCAAGACCCAGAATCCGCTGAATTATATCAACAAATAATTGGTAAAAACCGCTAAACGACTCCCTTCTGGGGGTCGTTTTTCTTTGTTCTTGTTGTTGTTTACATAAAATTTCAAAAGTTTTTCCAAAAAAACCGTGCATTTGCGGCTGGGTTGTGCTATGATTATCCTGTATAAATTCGTTCCGAGGGGAACGCATCCAGCAAGGAGGACGCGCTTATGCGAATCGATACCCAAAACGGCGTCATCGGCATTTCCAATGACGTTGTAGCTCAAGTGGCCGGAAAGGCCGCCGCGGCCTGCTTTGGCGTGCGCGGAATGGCCGCGCGCTCTGCTCTGGACGGTCTGGTGCGCCTGCTGAAAGGTGAGAAGCAGACCCAGGGCGTGGATGTAAAGAGCACCCCGGAAGGCGTGGAGCTTGACCTGCATGTGGCGCTGGACAGCGGCGTGAACGTGCGAACCACCTGCCGCAATCTCCAGCACCAGGTACGGTACCAGGTGCAGCACACCTGCGGCGTGACGGTGGAAAAGATCAACGTGTACGTTGAGACCGTCAAGGCCTGATCCGCGCAGTAACGATAGGAGGCAAACGAATTATGGCGAAAATGATCGATGGCGAAGCCTATAAAGAAATGATCCTGGCAGCGGCAGGCGCCGTTGCCGACCGGATGGAGGAAGTGAACGCACTGAACGTCTTCCCTGTACCCGACGGTGACACCGGTACCAATATGTCCATGACCCTGAACGCCGCAGCCGACCAGTTGAACAAGCTGGAGAATCCCACCCTGGGCCGCGCTCTGGAGGTCACTTCCAGCGCCCTGCTCCGCGGTGCACGCGGCAACTCCGGCGTGATCACTTCTCTGCTGTTCCGCGGCATTGCCAAGGGCATGAAGGATGCCCGCACCGCCGACGGCGCTGTTCTGGCAGAAGGCCTGAAGGAGGGCGCTGCCACTGCTTATAAGGCCGTGATGAAGCCTGCTGAGGGCACCATCCTCACGGTGGCACGCATTGCCGGCGATGCTGCCGTCAAGGCCGCAAAGAAGAGCCGGGATCCCGAGGCCGTTCTGGGCGCTGCCATCAAGGCCGCCAAGAAGGCTCTGGATGAGACGGTGAACCAGAACCCCGTGCTGAAGAAGGCCGGCGTTGTGGATGCCGGCGGCTTTGGCTATGTGCTGATCCTGCAGGGTATGCAGGACGCTTTGTCCGGCACCATCACCCGCCTGGCGCGGAAGATCCCTGTTCCGGTCATCAACCCCGCCATGACGGTGGAAAGCGCTGACTTCTCCTCCTTCGACGAGGGTGAGATCAACTTCGATTACTGCACCGAGTTCATTGCAGCCCGCGAAACCGACAAGGATCCCGAGGATCTGCGGCAGTTCCTGCCCACCATCGGCGACTGCGTGGTGGTTGTGGAGGACGACGAGATCGTCAAGGTTCACGTGCACACCAACGAGCCCCATCTGGCCCTGGGCGAAGCCCTTAAGTACGGCCAGCTGATCACCGTTAAGGTGGAAAACATGGTGGAACAGCACCGCAAGATCGTCTCGGAGGAGACCGAGGCCAACATGGGCAAGCGGGAGTATGCCGCCCCCGTCACCCGTTACGGCTTTGTTTCTGTGGCTGCCGGCGAAGGGGTCATGAACCTGTTCCGGGAGCTGGGCGCGGACAACGTGGTTGGCGGCGGTCAGACCATGAACCCCTCTACCGAGGACATTCTGCGAGCCATCGACCTGACACCTGCCGAGATCGTCTTTGTGCTGCCCAACAACAAGAACATCATCATGGCCGGTCAGCAGGCCGCAGCCCTGTCCGACAAGCAGGTGGTGGTGCTGCCCACCAAGACCATTCCTCAGGGCATTGCTGCCATGCTGTCCTTCGACCACGATCTGGAGCTGGAGGCCAACCAGCAGGCCATGGAGGATGCCGTTGCCGCCGTCAAGTCGGGCTCGGTGACCTACGCCGCCCGTGACAGTGAGTTCGACGGCCTGCACATTGAGGAAGGCGACCATATGGCTCTGGTGGAAGGCAAGCTGCTGGAGACCGGCAAGGACTTCTTTGCTGTCATGGAGTCTCTGGCAAAGACCCTCTGCAAGGAAGAATGCAACTTCATCACCATCATCCACGGCGAAGGCGCCGACGAGGAGCAGGCAGCCAAGGTCAGCGAGCTGTTCCAGGCCGCTGCCGGTGAGGCCGAGATCAACGTGCTGTGCGGCGGTCAGCCGGTCTACAGCTATCTGATCTCTGTGGAATAAATCAAAAAAACCTTCCCCTTGGGGGAAACACAAGGGGTCACCGACGGTGACCCCTGTTTTTTACAGAAAAGGAGCGATTACCTATGATCCAGCAATGGCTGCGGGATAATGCGGTGTCCACCGCCCAAGATCTGACCGCCATCACCCATCAGGCCACCGGCGACGGTGCCATCAGCGGCTACGGCATGCAGAATAAAGTGCGCCGGCTCATCGACCTGCTGCGCTGCGCTATGTATCCTACCATTTATCACGACGGCATCGTGCGGCCCGAGTTTGTGCCCTCTCTGGTTACCGGAAAGCTGCAGGAGGCTGCCGCACTGCTGTATGAAATGTGCGCCAGCGTCATGACTGCCACCTGCCAGGAGACCCAGAAGGGCGGCGCGGAGTGTGACCATTGCCGGGAAAAGGCCGATCTGGTCACCTGCCGGCTTATGGACAGCCTGTGCGATATTGCCGAAGTGCTCAACACCGACATCATTGCCGCTTACGAGGGCGACCCGGCTGCCCGGTCTGCCGAGGAGATCCTGCTGGCCTATCCGGCCTTTGAGGCGCTGTCCATCTTCCGTCTGGCTCATCGGCTGTACGAGCTGGGTGTACCTCTGATCCCTCGGATGATGACCGAACAGGCCCATTCCCGCACCGGCATCGACATCCATCCCGGCGCAACTATCGGAAAGTATTTCTTCATCGACCACGGCACCGGTGTGGTCATCGGTGAGACCTGTATCATTGGCGAGCGGGTCAAGCTGTATCAGGGCGTGACTCTGGGCGCAAAGAGCTTTGCTATGGACGACGACGGCAACCCGGTCAAGGGCGTGCACCGCCATCCCCGGGTGGGCAACAACGTGGTCATTTACGCCGGTGCTACCATTCTGGGCGGCGATACCTATATCGGTGACGATTCCACCATCGGCGGCAGCGTGTGGCTGACCCATTCGGTACCTGCGGGGAGCAAGATTTATAACAAATAACCTATGAAGACCCGAACTCGTATTTTCAACTTTTTACAGCAGAAAGAGAGTCTGCAGCTGGTTCTGCTGGCCGTTCTGCTGGAATATTTACTGGAATCTCTCCATCGCCACGGTGCATTGGGCGGCTTTTTGCTGCTGGCTGACAATCCCACCGGCTTTTTCTTTGGCGTGGGAGCCATCCTGCTGACCCTGAGCCTGTCGCTGTTGTTCCGACGGCAGGCCTTTGCCCGCGGGCTGGTGACGGTGTTCTGGCTGGCTATGGGCGTGATCAACTGTGTCACGCTGTTTTTCCGCACCACGCCGCTGGCCATGATCGACTTTTTGCTGCTGGACAGCGTTTGGACGGCACTGCCTACCTATCTGACCCCCTGGCAGACCGTTCTGGCAGCGGCTGCGGCGATGACAGCCATCGCCCTGCTGATCCGGGAGGGCATCCGCTGCCAAAAGGTACAGCCCAAATGGCGCAAAGGCGTGGCGCTGCTGCTGATCTGTGGTCTGGGACTCACCTGTCTGACCCTGGGCGGCCTGTACGACGGAAGGCTGGGCAGCGAATTTCCCAATTTGCCCGACGCTTATCTGGAATACGGCTTTACCGATTGTTTTTCCGCCAGCATTTTTTCGCTGGGCATTGACGAACCGGAAGATTATTCCGAAGAAACCATGGAGCAGGTGCTGGATGCCATTCACGCCGATTCGGCGGAGCCCGATCCTCAGAACAAGCCCAACATCCTGTTTGTGCAGCTGGAGTCGGTGATGGACGTGGGTCGCATCCAGGGACTGGTTCCCAGTGAAGATCCCACGCCCACCCTCAATACCTTGCGAGAGACCTGTCCCGCCGGCCTTTTGAGTGTGCCCTCCATCGGCGCAGGTACAGCAAACACCGAGTTTGAGGTCATTACCGGTATGAGCTGTGAATATTTCGGCGCCGGTGAGTATCCCTATAAGACCGTGCTGCAGGATACCTCCTGCGAAAGCCTGTGCTACAATCTGCGGGAGCTGGGCTATGCCTGCCATGCAGTGCACAACCATTACGGCAGCTTTTACGACCGCAATCAGGTGTTTTCCAATCTGGGCTTTGACACCTTCACCTCGGTGGAGTACATGGAAAATGTGGAGCAGACCCCTCGGGGCTGGGCCACCGATGCCTGCCTGACCCAGGCGGTACTCAAGGCGCTGGACAGCACCGAGGGACGGGATCTGGTCTATACCATCACCGTGCAGGGCCACGGGAAATACGATGCTCAAGCCGGTGAGTTTGGTGAGCTGCCCGTGACGGTAAAAAGCGGCATGGACGATCCCGACGCGGCCTACAGCATGGGCTATTATATGAGCCTCATTCAGGGCACCGATCAGTTTGTTGCAGAACTGCTGCGGGCGTTGTCTTATCGGGGCGAGCCTTCGGTGGTGGTACTGTTCGGCGATCACTTGCCTAAACTGGATCTGGAGGAAACCGATCTGAACCGGGGCACTCTGCTGCAGAGTGAATATGTGATCTGGAGCAATTTTGATCTCCCCAAGGAGGATCGGGATCTGGAAGCCTATCAGCTGAGCGCCCGGGTGCTGGAGCTGTTGGGCATGGAAAACGGTATCCTTACCAAGCTGCACCAGAACTACAGCGGTAATTCCCGGTACGAAGAAACGCTGGAACTGCTGGAATACGACCTGCTGTACGGCGAACGGGAGGCCTATAAGGGCGAGATCCCCCAGCCTACCGCTCTGCAGATGGGCATCACCCTGCCCGAGATTCATTATGCGATGGACACTGTCGACGGCCTGTTGGTACTGGGCGAGGGCTTCAGCCAGTGGAGCTGCGTAACGGTAGAGGAGGATGAACAGGACACCCGGTTCATCAACAGTCACATTTTGCTGCTGCCCGAGGTGCATCCGGAGGAGCTGTCCTTGCTCACCATCCGCACGGCGGGTAAGGACGGCATTTTGCTCAGCGAGAGTCCGGCCTATGCCTATGTTCCCGGTGAGACCCACAGCGCTGATCTGCCCGATATCCCCCTCCTGCCGGAGGATTAAGAGGTTAAGACAAAGCCGATGCGTGTGCATCGGCTTTTGTTGTGTGTAAAAAAAGACCGATGCAAACACACAATGTCATTAAGTTAAGGTAAATAATGGAAGAACCGTTTCAAATCAGGAACGGTTCTTTTTGTATGCAGTTTCAAATTTTGCTTTGAGCGCTGTAGCATTTAACGAAATCACTAAGTAACCGTCAGACAAACGCTCAGCAGGGGGTCCGGGGGAGGGCGAACCATCCCTTTGCGGCTCCCCCGGCCGCCCTTTTCTT
>JAGAVA010000102.1 GCA_017620505.1 Clostridia bacterium | reverse complement strand
TACCGTCAACGGCACGTTTTCTTTTCGGCGGGACGAAAAGAAAATGTGGGGTTGGAACAGTGGGTTCTGGAAATTGCCACGCTCTGACTGGCGGAGGTCAGTACGCACCAAGTACGCGAAATATATACCAACTCTACGCCTGAATCTTTTCTGTAGGAGCCTGCGGCGCGGTACTTTCCACCGCCGGAAAGTACCCAAAGGTCGCTGGGGCGTTTCGATGCGCCCCAGACCCCTGGCGACTCCTCAAGCGCCGGAGGGCTCGCAACAAAGTGCACCTCGGTAAACTGAGAGACAAACAGCACCGTACACCAAGGAACAGACAAAACAGCCACCCTACAGGGTGGCTGTTTACTTCAGCAATTCATCGTAAGTTGTTCCCAATACATCACGGATCGCACGGAGCTGTGTTGCCGTGATATGTTGTGTGCCGCGTTCCAGCTTTACCAATGCTTCTCGTGTCATGTCACAGCCATTCAGCTGAAGCATTTTTGCCAATTGTGTCTGCTTAATACCACAAGCCAATCGGATTCTTCGGATGTTGGCGCCGATATGGATACCATCCTGTTTAATCTTTTGCTCCATTCCTCGCCGCCCCCTCAAAATGAACCCATTTCAGTTCATATTTTTCTTTATTTTAATGGAAAAATATGATAGGATAGGACTGAAATGAGTCCACTTTGAGGTGATTATATATGGAAAAAGAAAAAGAACTGGAACTGCTGCGCAAATATGCAGAAATCAGAAGGCTCTATGAACAGACCAACACCCTCTCGGTATTGATGGGTGAATTCTATACGGCTGATCTCACTTCTTCTTATTTCACAGACGAAATCCGGCAGCTGGCCGGAAAAATCGCACCGGATGCACACCGTCTGCAGTCCCTTCTCAGCACCGTCGAGTATCAGCTTTTGGCACAGCTGACCGAATTGCAGTTCACGCTACAACTCCCATTGGGAAAAAGTGCCATGTGCGACTTGCTATTGGAGATCTACTCCCGGGAAGACGTCCCCGACCTTGCAGCAGCGATACAACTGACAAAACTCTGATACAACAAAACGGCCACCCAACCGGGTGGCCGTTTGCTATGTAAGATTTCTCTTACTTGTTCTTCAGATACTCGTCGATGGCAGCGGCGGCCTGCTTGCCGGCGCCCATTGCCAGAATGACGGTAGCAGCGCCGGTGACGGCATCGCCGCCGGCGTAGACACCCTCGCGGGAAGTCAGAGCGTTCTCATCAACGATGATACCGCCATGCTTGTTGACTTCCAGACCCTTGGTGGTAGCCTTGATCAGGGGGTTGGGGTTGGTGCCCAGAGCCATGATCACGCAATCCATCTCCATGTCGAACTCGCTGCCGGGGATCTCCACGGGACGGCGGCGGCCCTTCTCGTCGGGCTCACCCAGCTCCATGCGGATGCAGCGGATGCCAGCGACGGAGCCGTTCTTGGGATCGCGCTTATCCTCGGCATTGTGATAGCCCAGAATCTCCACGGGATTGCACAGGGTATCGAAGATGATGCCCTCTTCCTCGGCATGCTCCACCTCTTCATGACGGGCGGGCAGCTCTTCCATGGAACGACGATAAACGATGTGGACCTCGGCGCCCAGACGCTTGGCGCAGCGGGCGGCGTCCATAGCAACGTTACCGCCACCGACAACAGCAACCTTCAGGGAATGCTTGATGGGGGTGGTGGAAGCTTCCTGATAAGCCTTCATCAGGTTGATACGGGTCAGGAACTCGTTGGCGGAGTAAACACCCTGCAGGTTCTCACCGGGGATGTTCATAAACTTGGGCAGACCGGCGCCGGAGCCGATAAAGACGGCCTCGAAGCCCATTTCGCCCATCAGCTCGTCGATGGTGATGGTCTTGCCGATAACCACGTTGGTGCAGACTTCAACACCCAGCTCCTTCAGGGTGTCGACTTCCTTCTGAACGATGGCCTTGGGCAGACGGAACTCGGGGATACCATAGACCAGAACGCCGCCGGCCTTATGCAGAGCCTCGAAAACGGTGACTTCATAGCCCATCTTGGCCAGGTCGCCGGCGCAGGTCAGGCCGGCAGGGCCGGAACCGATGATGGCAACCTTATGACCGTTGGTCTCGGGCTTCTTGGGAGGCTGGGTGGCGTTGGCATTGTGCCAGTCGGCCACGAAACGCTCCAGACGGCCGATGGCAACGGGCTCGCCCTTCACACCGCGGACGCAGTACTTTTCGCACTGATTCTCCTGGGGGCAAACACGGCCGCAGACGGCAGGCAGAGAGGAGGTCTTGTTGATGATCTGATAGGCTTCTTCAAACTCGCCCTCAGCGACCTTCTGGATGAAATCGGGGATATTGATCTGAACGGGGCAGCCGTTCTTACAGGGCATCTTGGGGCAGCCCAGGCAGCGGGTGGCCTCTTCCATGGCCATTTCCTTGGTGTAGCCCAGAGCTACCTCGTTAAAGTTCTTATTCCGTACGTCAGGCTCCTGAGCGGGCATTTCGTGACGGGGCATCGTCATATTGGCCATGTTATTTGACCTCCTTCTTGAACAGGTTGCAGGCGTCCTCATAAGCGTGACGCTCGAACTCCTTGTAGATGGCGCCGCGGGAGATGGCTTCGTCGAAGTCCACCTTGTAGCCGTCGAAATCGGGGCCGTCAACGCAGGCAAACTTGGTCTCGCCGCCAACGGTCAGACGGCAGCCGCCGCACATACCGGTGCCGTCGACCATGATGGGGCTCATGGAAACGGTGCAGGGCAGGTTGTGCTTCTTGGCGGTCATGGTGACGAACTTCATCATGATCAGCGGACCAATGGTGATGACTTCATCATAGGTGTTGCCTTCTGCAACCAGAGCGTCCAGCGCGTCGGTGACCAGACCCTTTTCACCATAGGTGCCGTCGTCGGTCATCAGCTTCAGCTTGCTGGAGCAGGCGCGGAACTCGTCTTCCAGAATGACAATATCCTTGGAACGGAAGCCGATGACAGAGTGAACCTCGCAGCCCTCAGCGTGCAGCTTCTGAGCCACGGGCAGAGCAATGGCACAGCCAACGCCGCCGCCAACAACGGCGACCTTCTTCTTACCGGCAGTCTCGGTAGCGTTGCCCAGGGGGCCAACGAAGTCCTGCAGGTAGTCGCCCTCTTCCTTGGCGTTCAGCTTGACGGTCGTAGCGCCGACAACCTGGAAAATGATGGTGACAGTGCCCTTCTCACGGTCAAAACCGGCGATGGTCAGAGGGATGCGTTCGCCATCCTCATCCACACGCAGGATGATGAACTGACCGGGTTCAGCCTTCTTGGCGATCAGGGGAGCCTCGATCTCCAACAGGGTGACGGTGGGGTTCAGGGGCTTTTTCGTTACGATGCGATACATAAAACGTACCAGTCCTTCCTGAATTCGATGTATTTTTGTTGTATTGATTAACTCTCGATACACAGTTAGTATAACACCCAACCGGCATAAGGTCAATTCTTTTTCAAGGAATTGCCAGTTTAGACGAAAAAAAGCCCTCATTTTTGACGAATGAGGGCAAAAAATGAATGTTTATGCAGAAAATTACCGTTGCGTTCCCACACAGAACAGGGCGATGACCCCTGCGCCGGTGTGTGCACCGATGACCGGGCCAACGTGATTGAACACTAAGCCCTTGACGGGAACCTCCTTGGCGATCAGATCGGCCAGATAGCGGGCCTCCTCCTCGCAGTCACCATGAGAGATATAGATGGTCTGCTCTTCGGGATCGGTGATGGCTTCCTTCAGCTTATCCTTGAGGGCGGCGATGGAGGCCTTTCTGCCCCGGACAGTGCCGATTTTCATGAGGCGCCCCTCGTCATCCACATGGAGGACGGGCTTGATCTGCAGCATGGAGCCCACGACGGCGGTGGTCTTGCTGACGCGGCCGCCCCGCTGGAGAGCGTGCAGATCATTGACGGTAAACCAGTGGCACAGGTGCGGCACCAGATCCCGGGCAAACTGATAGGCTTCCTCCAGAGAAGCGCCGGCCTGCTTCTTTTCCCACACCTTGCGGACAAACAGACCCTGACCTAACGATGCACACAGGGTGTCCACGCACAGGATCTTGCGGTCAGAATATCGCTCCATCAGCTCCTGGGCAGCCAGCATACCGGTGGATACCGTACTGGAAAGGGCAGAGGAGAAGCCCAGATAAAGCACATCCTTACCCTGCTGCAGGATGGGTTCCAGCACAGTGGCAAAATCACCGATGGAGGGGGCGGAAGTGGAAGCGGTCTTTTCGTCCCGCATCAGGTCGTAGAATGCCCCGGCAGCAATCTCCCGCCAGTCCAGATAGTTGGTATAGGTCTTGTTCTCCACCAACACATTCAGGTGGATGACCTCCAGACCCATTTCTTCTGCCAGAGAAGCGGGCAGATCGCAGCAGGAATCGGTAACGATAACAAAATTATGCATCGGAAAAAGCTCCTTATCTTAAGTTTGCGGAAATCAGTTGAACACCGACACCACACCCAGGCTGAGGGTCAGCATGATGATGCCGGCGGCGGCAACACCGAGGAAAATCGGAGGAATGGCACGCTTCATTTTCAGACCCATCACCGAGGCCACCAGAGCGCCCGTCCAGGCACCGGTGCCCGGCAGAGGGATGGCCACCAGAATAAACAGGCCCAGCATTTCGTATTTGTAGTAGGTATCGCTCTTTTTGTGGGCACGCTCCTTCAGCCAGCGAGCCACGCCGGCAAAGGTTTTGGTGCCTTCCATCCAGGCCAGGATCTTGTTGAGAAACAGCAGGATAAAGGGCACGGGCACCATATTGAACAGCACACAAAGTACATAGGAAAACCAGGGATCCAGACCACGGGCAATGGCCCAGGGCAGGGCGGCCCGCAGCTCCACTACCGGCATCATGGCCAGAAATGCGCACTGGATCGCAGTTGCAACGGTCTGTGTCAAGGGAAGATCTCCTCTCGAATGGGATATTTACCTGCATAGAATACCCCATCCTCCGTCTTTTTGCAAGAAGAAAGCGGAAAAATGAATAAAAAACTGGATGTTTATGAAAAGTTTTCTGTTTCGTAAAAAGGTGTATATCTTTCTTTTTATAAATATGTTATAATAAATATATCAAAATGAAAGGTAGGAAGTGTTCCTTGAAAGCGACCCTGGAAAAACTGAAAGAAAAAATGATAGAGTCCCTTCAGGCCGTCCTGCCCATCGTGTGCATCGTGCTGATCCTGTGCTTTTCGGTGGCGCCCATCTCGCCCAGCATCCTGCTGTGCTTTTTGATGGGTGCGGTGATGATCGTACTGGGCCTGATGTTCTTTACTTTGGGTGCGGAAACCAGTATGTCTCCCATGGGTGAAAAGGTAGGCGCAGCCATGACCCGCACCAAAAAACTGTGGATCGTGGTGAGTGTCAGCTTTATTCTGGGCTTCATCATCACCATCTCTGAGCCCGACCTGCAGGTGCTGGCACAGCAGGTACCTTCCATTCCCAACGCCGTCATCGTGTTGTCGGTGGCGCTGGGCGTGGGTCTGTTCCTGGTGGTGGCACTGCTGCGTATGCTGTTCTCCATCCCGCTGAACAAGCTGCTGATCGGCTGCTACATTCTGGTCTTTGCTTTTGCCTGTTTCGTGCCCGAAAGCTTCTGGGCCGTGGCCTTTGACTCGGGCGGCGTGACCACCGGCCCCATGACGGTACCCTTCATCATGGCACTGGGCGTTGGTATTTCTGCCATCCGAAGCGACCGTCACGCTGCCAACGACTCTTTCGGCCTGGTTGCCCTGTGTTCGGTAGGCCCTATTCTGGCGGTGCTGGTGCTTGGCATGCTCTACAAGCCCGACGGCAGCGCCTATGTGCCCCCCATCATGCCCGAGATCGCCAACTCGGCCGAGCTGTGGGCGCTGTTTCAGGTGGGTCTGCCCACTTATATCGAAGAGATCGCCGTTTCGCTTGCCCCCATCATTCTGTTTTTCGGCATTTTCCAGATCATCAGCCTCAAACTTTCCATGCGCAGCCTGCGGAGGATTCTGATCGGTCTGCTGTATACATACATCGGTCTGGTGCTGTTCCTCACCGGCGCCAACGTGGGCTTTATGCCGGCAGCAAATTATCTGGGTCAGCAGATGGCCTCGCATGATTTTCGCTGGATCATCGTGCCCATTGGTATGCTCATCGGCTTTTTTATCGTCAAGGCCGAGCCTGCCGTCTATGTGCTGAACAAGCAGGTGGAGGAGCTGACCGACGGCGCGATTTCGGCAGGCGCTATGGGTGCCGCCATGTCCATCGGTGTAGCCGCTTCCATCGGTCTGGCCATGCTGCGGGTGTTGACCGGACTGAACATCATGTGGTTTTTGATCCCCGGCTATGCCATCGCCATCGGCTTGTCCTTCTATGTGCCCAAGATTTTTACGGCTATTGCATTTGACTCGGGCGGCGTGGCTTCCGGTCCCATGACTGCCACCTTCCTGCTGCCCTTTGCCCAGGGTGCCTGTATTGCCGTGGGCGGCAATATCGTCACCGATGCCTTCGGCGTGGTAGCCATGGTTGCTATGACCCCGCTGATTACCATCCAGATCCTTGGTCTGGTCTATCAGCTGCAGAAAAATCGCGCCGTCAAACGTCAGAACGAGCTGGAGTATGTGTTCGATATGATGGATGACGACGCCATCATCAATCTGTAAGGAGGCCGTCTTATGAGTGAGCTTTATTTGATGGTCACCATCATGGATCGAAACAAAACCAAGCGTTTCCGCTCTCTGTATGAAAGCTGCGGCATCCATGTGGCTTTTGACACGGTGGGCTATGGCACCGCCGCCAGCGAGATGCTGGAGTATTTCGGTTTGGAAGAAAGTGAAAAGGCGGTGGCAATGTCCATTGTCACCGACGACAGCTGGAAAGAGGCCAAAAAAGGTCTGGAACGCCGACTGCAGATCGACGTACCGGGCACCGGCATCGCCTTTGCTGTGCCCATGAGCGCTATTGGCGGCAAGCGGGCGCTGTATTTCCTCACCGACGGACAGAATTTTGAAAAGGGGGAAGAAACCACCTTGAAGGATACCAAGTATGAACTGCTGATCGTTGTGGCCAATCAGGGCTATACCAACCAGATCATGGACGCTGCCCGGGCGCAGAAAGCCGGCGGCGGCACGGTGATCCACGCCAAGGGCACCGGTATTGAGCGCGCCGAGAAGTTCCTGGGCGTGTCGCTGGTCAAGGAAAAAGAAATGGTCTTTATCGTGGTTCGCCGGGAACTGCGGGACAATATTATGAAAGCCATCATGGACGAGGCCGGTCTGCGCTCCAAGGCTCAGGCCATTGCCTTCTCCCTGCCGGTCAGTTCGGTGGCAGGTATGCGTCTTGTGGAAGCCGACGAAGCCGCCGACAAGGAATAAAACAGCTGCGGACAGCCCATTCGGGCTGTCCGTTTTTTGAAAGGGGCGGGATCTTGTGCTCTGGAATGTCAAAAATCTGAAGATCGTTGTGGATGACCGGGAAATGCCCTGCGCAGCCTTCGGCAAAGGGAAAAATGTACTGGTAATGCTGCCCGGACTGGGCGACGGCCTGAAAAATACTGCGGGCATGGCACTTCCTCTGGCCTGGATGTACCGGCGCTTTGCCCGGGATTTCCGGGTGCTGGTGCTCAGTCGGGCGGTTCCGCTGAAAGAGGGCAGCACCACTGCCCATATGGCGGAGGATGTTGCCTGTGCCCTGCGGCAACTGGGCGTGGAGCGGGCTCATGTGATAGGTGTTTCCATGGGCGGCATGATCGCCCAGCATCTGGCCATCGTCCACCCGGAGCTGGTGGAAAAGTTGGCGTTGGTGGTCACCTGCCCCTGTCCCAACCCTATTCTGGAGGACTCGATGGACCGCTGGACAGAGATGGCACGCCGGGGCGACCATCGGGCGCTGATGGTGGACAACGGCGACCGTATTTATTCCGACGGGTATCTGAAAAAAT